>JADLCW010000001.1 GCA_020847015.1 Thermomicrobiales bacterium
CGCACGTTCGACGAGGCGAAGCTGGCTGAATTGGCCGAGTCGATCCGGCGCGAGGGCGTTCTGCAACCCATCGCTGTCCGCTATGACGAGGAGGTCGACACCTACGTCATTCTCCATGGCGAGCGTCGCTGGCGCGCCTCGCGCTTGGCAGGATTGGAAGCCGTCCCGGCCATCGTGCGCGAGGTGCCGGAAGAGCGTCGGCTGATTCAGCAGTTGATGGAAAACATCGTTCGCGACGATCTCAATGCAGTCGACCGCGCCGCCGCGCTGCGGGCGCTCAAGGGGCAACTGGGCGACGCGCCCTGGGAAATGGTCGCGGAGGCGGTCGGCATCCGTCGCAGCCGGTTGTTCCAGTTGCTCGGTACGGAGAAATTGCCGGATGCGGCGCGCGAGGATCTTCGCTCGGGTCGCCTCAACGAGAAACAAAGCCGCGCCCTGCAAGGGCTGCCACCGAACCAGCAGGAAGCACTACGCGCCGCTATCGTTGCCGACGATATTCCGGCAGTCGAGGCGATGCGCCTGTCGCGCGCGCTCAAGGCGGCCCGCCTGCCTGACGATCTGACGGAGGCAACGACCGCGCTCGTCGCCTTGCGGCGGGATACGGGTTTGGTCGCGCCAGAGGGTCTGTCGGCGGCGGCGCTGCTGGCTTCAGTCGTCTCGGCGGCAGCTGGCAGCCGGAGCGCGCGTGCCGCGCTGATCGCCACGCTGGATGCCGCCGACGCCACATCCTACGCGCCGGATCGTCTGGAGCGCGAGGTGCTCGCGCTCGCCCAGTCGCTCGGTCGCGCCCCGGCCGCCGAATTGCGCCCTGGCGGCTCCGCTTATGGCGTGTTAGTGGCGCTGGCCGGCGCGCTGGAATCGCTCCTCGACGGGAGCCGGTAGCAACCTCGCCGCGCTCAGTCGATCGTTTCCAGACCGAGCCGAATCAACTGTAGCCCCGGCCGGTCCAGCGGGTCTTCGCCGATGTGCGCGTAGCGCACGATCCCGGCCCGATCCAGCAGAAACACCGCCGGTCGGGCGATCGCCCGCCCTTCCGGCTCATCAACATGGCGCACGCCGTAGCGGTCGATCGCCACCAGCGTTTCATCGCTCAGGATAGTGAATGTCAATCCGTCCCGTTCGGCGCTCTCGCGGGCACGCTCGATCGGCTCCGCAGAGATGGCGAGCACGGTCGCCCCGCAATCTTCCAGTTCCAGCACGCCTTCACGCAGCGCGGCGAGTTGTCGCCGGCAGGCGCCACACCAGTGACCGCGGTAAAAAATCACCACGGCCTTGTGGTTGCGGCAATCCGCCAGCGAGCGGTCGCGACCATCCACCGCCGGCAGCGTGAAATCCGGCGCTACCGACCCGACCGGCGCCGCGAGACTCTTCATGGCGCCCGCCTAGTGACCGAGCACGCGAACCGACAGATCACGCCGCTGCCAGCGCACATCGACCGCGGCGAACTCGCCGAGCAGGCGCACCGCCCGCTCCTTGAGCGGTTTGAGATCTTCGTGCTTGATCTTCCAGGCGCCGGTCACGCCATTGATGACGAGTTGGCTGTCTCCGCGCACCGCCACCTTTCCCGCCCGCGCCGCCTCGCCGCCGCACGCCAGCAGTCGCTCCAGCGCGGCAACCAAGGTGCGGAACTCGGCTCCGTTATTGGTGATGTTGTCGCCGTATTCCAGGCGCTCCTCAGCCACGATGACTCCGCCCGCGTCCACGATCTGGAAACTGCCAGAGCCGCGGCCGGGGTTGCCCAGCGAACCGCCGTCGAAAACGATGGTGAAGACGGCGCCGGCCGCGGGCGGCGCGCTGCGCCGCTCCGGGTTGGGCGAGGCTACGGGGGAGGCCGCTGGCGCCGCGTCCAAACGGGCTTCCAGATCGGCGATGCGCGCCGATTGACGCCGGACGATCGATTCCGTCTCGCGCAGGCGCGCCAGCAATTCCTCACGGCCAAGCCGTTCGGGACTACCAGCGGCCGCCCGCTTCGCGTTCGAGTCGCTCAAGATTCGTTCCGCCTCAGGCGGCCTGCTGCTTGGCGGCCGCCTTGATCTGCTCCGCCACGTGCGGCGGAACCGGCTGGTAATGGGAAAACTCGGTCGTGAACGTGCCGCGCCCCTGAGTGATCGAGCGCAGATCGGTGGCGTAACGTTGCACCTCCGCTGCCGGGGCCGTCGCTTCGATGGTCGTGGCGCCGTTCTCCGTCGGGATCATACCGACCACATGCGCTCGCTTGGTGTTCAGATCGCTCATCACGTCGCCGGTGTAAGCATCGGGCACCGTCACGCGAAGCGTCACCACCGGCTCCAGCAGAACCGGGCTCGCCTGCAAGACGCCTTTCTTGAACGCCTCCTTCGAGGCGATCTTGAAGGACATTTCGTTGGAATCCACCGCGTGGTAGGAACCATCGGTCAGCGTCACCCGGACGTTCACCACCGGGTAGCCTGCCAGCGGGCCAGCCTCCAGCCCCTCGCGCACGCCTTTTTCCACCGCCGGGTAGAAGTTGCGCGGCACGGAGCCGCCGAACACCCGCTCGCTGAACTCGAAGTCGCTGTCCGCCAGCGGCTCCAACTCCAGAAAGACGTGGCCGTACTGTCCGGCCCCGCCGGTCTGCTTCTTGTGCTTGTACTCGGCTAGGGTCTTGCCGGAAATCGTCTCGCGGTACGCCACCTGGGGCAATCCAAGATCGACGGTGAGTCCGAAGCGGCGACCCATCCGTTCCAGCGCGATCTGCACGTGCGGCTCGCCAAGTCCGGAGACGATCGACTCGCCGGTGGATCGATCGCGCCCGAGACGCAACGAGGGATCCTCTTCCGCCAACCGCTGCAACGCCGATCCCATCTTGTCGAGATCGGTTTTGGTGCGCGGATGCACCGCCGCCGAGTAAACCGGCTCCGGGAACTGGATGCCGGGCAGCACCACCGGCGCGCCAGCATCGGCCAGCGTGTCACCTGTCATCACCGTCGAGAGTTTGGCTACCGCACCAATATCGCCGGGACCGATAGCGTCAGTGTTGAGATGTTCTTTGCCACGGGCGTAGAACAATTGACCGATCCGTTCCGGTTCGCCCCGGCTGGCGTTGACCACCTGCGAGTTGGAGCGCAGCGTGCCGCTGAACACGCGCAGGAACGTGACGCGCCCGACATGCGGGTCGGCCAGCGTTTTGAACGCCAGCGCCGCAAGCTTGCCGCCCGGATCGGCCGTCAGCGCGACCTTGGAACCGTTGAGCGTCCCGGTCTCCGTCGTCCCGGAGGCCGTCGGCAGCAGATCGACGATCGCGTCGAGCAGCGGCTGCGCGCCCCGGTTGGCGGCTACGGCCGCACACAGTACGGGCACGACCGAACCATCGCGCACACAGGCGGTCAATTCGGTACGTAGCTCATCCATTGAGATCGGTTCGTCGTCGAGATAGCGGAGCATCAGCTCTTCATTGTGTTCGGCGATGGCCTCGATCAGTTGCCGCCGATACGGTTCGCAACGCTCGACCAGATCGGCCGGAATCGGCCCGGTCTCGAAACCGCCGTCGCTGTTGTCGTGGAAGCTATAGGCCTGCTCCGACAGCAGATCGACGATTCCCTTGAACGATTTCTCGCTGCCGATGGGAAACTGGATGGGGGCGACCGACGAGCCGAACGCTTCGCGACAACTGGTCAGCGCGGCGTCGAAGTCCGCATTTTCCCGGTCCATCTTGTTGATCAGAATCATCCGGGGGAGGTCGCGCTCAGCGATCATCCGCCACGCCTGCTCCGTGCCGACTTCGACGCCGGCGGACGCGTCGACGACGATGATGGCGCTGTCGCTGACTCGCAGCGCGGACATGGCGTCGCCGATGAAATCAGCGTAGCCGGGGGCGTCGATCAGGTTGATCTTCGTGTCGCGCCACTCCAGCGGCGCCAGCGCCGCACTGACCGAGATGCGCCGCTTGATCTCGTCGGGGTCGAAGTCGGTGACCGTGTTGCCTTCGTCGACGCGACCGAGCCGGGTGGTGGCCTTCGTGTCAAACAGGAGGGCCTCGGCAAGCGACGTCTTTCCCGCGCCGGCATGCCCAAACACACCGACATTCCGGATCCGATCCGCGGGGTATTGCTTCACCGTTGACCTCCTCCAGACGCCTCGGGGGCACGACCCGAACGCCGAAGGACAGCGAGCCGCCGACCAGGGGCCTCCCGCATCAGCGAGGGAGGATGTGGGAAGCCAATGGAGGAAGCTACCGTCCGTTCGTCATGCGCACCCCAGACCGTTGTCGAATCGTTCCGGCAACCGGGCGGCTGCCGACGGCCGCTCCCCTGCCCCGCATGTTGCGGGTACCGTTTCACGACCGGGAGGGCTTCTCCCAGTGTGCGCCCAACTTCGGGGCGGTCGCGGTAGCGGCATTATTGAAGATCGACGCGGACGCGGCAAGGCGCTGTGCGCGAGGCGGGCGCCGCTGCCGAATCGCGTGGCGAATCAAACGAGGAAATGCCCGTCACGCAGGAACGGCGCGCCATCGACCGTGACCAGCCCGCCGCGTCGCAGATCGCAGATCATGTCCCAGTGGATCGCTGACCGATTGACGCTGCCGGTGTCCGGGTAGCCGGCTCCAAGCGCCATATGCACCGTGCCGCCCATCTTTTCATCGAGCAGAATGTTTTTCGTGAAGCGGGTGATGTCGAAATTGGTTCCGAAGGCGAATTCGCCGAGCCGGCGGGCGCCGGGATCGGCATCCAGCGACCGAATCAGGAACTCCTCGTTGCGGGCGGCGCTGGCGTCGACCACGCGGCCATCCGCGAACCTGAGGCGAATGTCGGCGATCTCCCGCCCGCCGGTCACGACCGGATAGCTGAAGCGGACGTGCCCCGTGGCCGAATCCTCGACCGGCCCGGTGAAAATCTCGCCCGACGGAAAGTTGCGTTTCCCATCGGAGTTGATCCAGATTCGCCCGGCCACCGAAAGACGCATGTCGGTATCCGGACCCGTCAGGCGAATCTCACGCCGGCCCTCCAACCAGGCGATCAGGCGTGCCTGCTCGGCGGAGAGCGCGCGCCAAGCGGCGGCAGGGTCGGGTGTATCGAGCTTGCAGGCGGTATAGATGAACTCGGCGAAATCGGCAGTCGCCATATTGGCGTCCATGGCGAATCCCGCCGTCGGGAACAGCGTCAGACTCCAGCGACGCACGCCCTCAGCGGCCCGCCGCATTCCCTCGCCGCGCAGCTCCGTGCGCGCTCGCGCATGACGCTGCTGGCGCGCCGGGTTGGCGCCGCTCAACGCGTGGGTATTGGTTTTGGCCGTCACCCGGATCAATACGTCGGCGTCGCGGGCGATGAATGCCTCGATCGGGGAAATGAAATCCAGTTGCGCGTCGTCGCCCAACGCCAGGAGCGCCGCATCGGCGTCCGGCAGCGTGGGCAGCACGACGGGATGACCGCCCCCGGCCAAGGCGACACGGGCGATCTCGCGCAATAGCGGCTCGGCCGCCGTCTCACCGGAGATCGCCACGACCTCACCCGGCCGCAGCGCGACTGAATAGCCGACCAGGGTCGCCGCCCAACGCGCCAGCCACGGATCGCTCACGGTCATGTCTCCCCGCCCCCGCTCAACGGCGGCCGCGAATCAACGCCACTCCGATGATCAGTGCGGCCACTCCCAGCAGCCGCACCGCATCGACCGGGCGCGGCGTGGCGCCAAAAGCGCCGAGATGATCGAGCGTCAGACCGCCGATCAATTGACCGGCGATGATGGCCGACATGAACAGCGCGACGCCGAGCCGCGGCCCCAACCACGACGCAGCCAGCAGGTACGGGATCGACAGCAGCCCGGTGAGCGCGAAGTACGGCGGCAACCCGGCGACGGTCGTTGCGAGCAGCACGCCGCCACCCAAGCCGATGCCGCCCATCGTCCATGGACTGGTGAACACCGGCGGCAACTCCGGCCCACGATCGGTCAGCGTCTGAGCGAGCAGAATGCAGCTGACGCCAAGGAGCGAGCCGAAGATGGAAACGAATGTCGCTTCGGCCGGCCCGCGCGCCCGATTCATGGCTCCCAGAAACACGACCTGCAGCGCCTGCAGCACCCCGATCCCGATCGTGGCTGCCAGCCAGAGGTAGCTCATGGTCGGGCTGTCGCTCCCTTCATGGCGAAACCAATTCGGAATCCGGCAAAAACGCGTCGAGACTGAATTCGCTGGCGGGGTCCCAGATCATCCAGCCGCCGGCGCCAGCCGCCTCGACGGCGTCGATCTGGGCGCGCACCTGCTCCGGCCCGTAGGGAGCCATGCCACGCAAACTGAAATCCTGCAGCCAGGGTCGCAACCGACGCGGATCGATGCGTTCGGCTCCGTCGGCCATGCTGATGGCGATGGTTTCGGCCGGGAAATCGTTGGGATGCCCGGGTACGGCGATGGAGCCATCCGGGAAATGAGATGGGTAGATCATCGGGCAGAGCACATCGACCGCACGCGCCAGCTTGGCGATGTTCTGACCGATGCCGATATCGTCCAGCAACAAGGTGTAGCCGAACACATCGACTGCGGTGACCGCGCCGAGCGGGGCGAGTTGGCGGCGGCAATAGCCAAGGAAGGCGGCGATGGTGTCGGTGCGCAGATCGTCGTCGACGGTGATGCCGAAATCAAGCGCGCTCAGATCGCCGTCGGATGGGAAGCGCACATAATCGAACTGAATTTCGTCGAAACCGCGCGCGACCTGCTCCACCGCGAAGGCGGCCAGCGCGTCCCATGTCTCGTGGCGGAACGGGTTGAGCCACAACTGGCCGCCATCGTCCTGCCACGGTTCGCTCGTGCGCGCATCGAGCACAGCGAGATCGGGGCGATTGGCGGCGAGCTCGTTGTCGCGAAAGCAGACGATGCGGGCGATGGAGTAGATGTCGCGCTCGGCGCACAGCGCCATCAGTCCATCGATATCCAATACGGACGGGTCCACCCGGGCTGACTCGGTCAGCAGCTCGACCGCAGTCGGCACGTAGACGCCTTGCTCCTTGACGTCGACGACGAAACCGTTGAGTTCGCTGCGGTCGATGAGGTCTGCCAGACTGATGGCGTCGTTCTGAGTGGTCAGCAGCGGATTGAAGTAGAGCGCCCGCACGCGATCCGCCGGCAGATCGGAAGTAGCCTGAGCTGATCGGCGGCTCAACGGCGCAGCGGCTGCGAGCACGGCGGCCGAACTGGCGCGCAAGACGTCGCGCCGGGTCAAGCGCCGGATCACCCGCGCACCTCGCGCCAGTCGGTGCTGAACCGGCGCACGGCCGCCTCGTCCACGACGATCCCTAGCCCCGGAGCATCGGGGATGCGGACGCGGGAACCATCGTACCAGGCGCGCGCGTCGCCGATGTCGGCGGCGGTCATCAGCGGGCCGCCCATCTCCACCGTCTCCACGTTCGCCAGCGCCAGCGCCAGATGCAACCCGGCCGCCGAGGCGACGGAACTCTCAACCATGGTGCCCACCTGAGCGGCCACACCGGCCGTCTCAGCGATGGCGTTGAGCCGCAACGCGGCGGCGATGCCGCCGGTTTTCATCAGCTTGATATTGACGAAATCGGCCGCCCGCAGCATGACCGCCCGCTGCATCTCGCGCGGACCGTGACATCCCTCGTCGATCATGATCGGGACGCCGGTCTGGCGCCGCACCTCGGCCAACCCCTCGATATCCCACGCCGCGACCGGCTGCTCCACATAGCGCGGCCGGCTCGGCTCCATGGCCCGAATTGCGCCGATCGCCGTTCCCGGCGTGCGCCACCCCTGATTGACATCGACTTTGATGCCGATATCCGGGCCGATGGCGTCGCGGACGACAGCCACGCGTCGCGCGTCCCGCGCCGCATTCGCCGCCTCTCCGACCTTGAGTTTGATGACATCGAATCCAGCCGCGACGTGCGAGGCGGCCTTGGTCGCCATCTCCTCCGGGTCGGCCATGCTGACCACCCGCGAAATCTCCAGATGCGGTTTCGAGCGCCCGCCCAACAGCGCCCACAAGGGCACGTTCAACACGCGCGCGACGAGATCGTGCAGGGCGATGTCGAGCGCAGCCTTGGCGGCCGGAGCGAATTCGACGCGCCGGTCGATCTCCCGCAGCGCCGCATCGCGATCCCAGGCATCTCGTCCGATGAGGGCCGGAGCCAGCGTCTCGCGCAGCATCGCCGCCGCGCCTTCCCACGTCTCGCCGGTGACGTTCGGGTCCGGGGTCGCCTCGCCCCAGCCCGCTGCGCCGTCAGCGGTGCGAACGCGGACCAGCACGCTCAGCACATCCGGGTAGGAACCATAGGCGATGACGAACGGTTCCACGAGCGGCAGCCGAACGGGGATGACATCCACCGCGGCGACGGCGAGAGGCGGTCGGATCATAAGCGGTCACGCTCCAGCAGATAGGATGAGATCCCGCGCGCGAGGTCGGTTTCGGCGGCGAAGCCAACGATGCGCCAGCCACTGGCGAAGGCGTCGCGCAACTGCGCGCGCAGCGCGAATCGCCAGCGAAGCGCCGCTTCGGGGTCGGCGGCGACCAGCGCGTCGATATCGGCCGGCAAGTTGATGCGGCAACGGACGCCAGTCAGCGACGGATCGCAGGAGGGCAGATCGCGCGCGGCGTTAGGCGGCGTCGGCGCGGAGCCGCCAAGCAGGCGATCGCGCACCCGCGCCCCGGCAAGCTCCCAGCGGACATGCAGGCGGTCGGTCGGCATGCCACCGTACAGCCCCGCGGCGAAGGCTGCTCCGTAGCGGTTTTCTTCGTATGCTGCGGCGGTCGCCCCGAGTTTCTCGAAATTGAGACGCGCGTTGGCGGCGCGCAGTGGATCGACCGTCCAGACGACCTCGCGAAATCCGCGTTCGAGGGCGACCGCCGCCTGCAACCGCTTTAACTCCGCGCCCAACCCCAGATTCCGGCGCTCCGGCACGACCGCCAACACATCGGAGACAAGACGCGGCGTCCCATCCACGAAACCGCCCCAGCCGATCAGCACTCCGGCCAGTGGTTGCGCGGCGTCCGCGTCGACAAAAGCGCCCAACACCTCACCGCCTGTTTCCGCCACGGTCAGCAATCCGCTCGCCGAGAGCAGATCGCGCTCGCTCATGCCGAACACCTCGCTCTGGAGACGCTCAGCAGCCACCAGATCGTCGATCGTCCGCAGACAGCGGAAGCGCGCGATCCCGCCGCGCAGCCGGCGCACCCAGCCAACGCGCGCATCGCCGGCAAAGCCGAGATCGGCGGCGGTGTACGGGACGGATTCGGGTTCGGACACGGCGATCACGTGGTTTCTCGGGGCGAGGCCAGACGCAAATTGCCACTGAGGCGCTCGCCGATTCTGAGCGCGCGCGGAAGCGCTGTCAACGCCGGATTCAACCGGCAATCGGCGTCGCCCCGCCTGGCGCCGCGATCCGCAAGTCTTCGTTGAAGCCCTCGTACACCGTGCGCTCGGTGAACGCGGCGCCCACCTTCGACTCGATCAGACACGGCAATTGCTGGTCGTCCACGGCGATCGTAATGTCTACTCGCCGCCCCAGCTCAGTCGTATCGGCGGCCCCATAGGCATGACACATCCGACCGCTTACCTCCATTGGGCCGAGATCGCGGATTTCCTGCGGCCGCAGCCGCGCTGGCGCGGCGGCCAGCGGCGAGCGTTCCGGCACGGTCAACGGCTGCAGCACATCGGCGAGGGGCGACGATGGCGAGATTTCGGAGGCTGTCATCGACACCCATGCTTCCGGCGCGGTTCCCGGCAGGAGTCGCTCCACGAGTGGTCCGCGCAGATAGATGCGCTCGCCCACTTTGATCGCCTCGAAGTCGTTCTCACCGAACCCCGAACGCGTCAGGCGGAGGCGGTCGGGCAACTCAACTTCCAGCACCGAGCGCATCTCGCGCGCCACTCCTCCGCCCGCCACCGGCGTGGCTTGTGGGCGCAACGCGGGCGAAGCGACTGGCGAAGCGGACGGCGAACCCGTCGGCGAACCGATCGGCGTGGCTCCGGGGCCGGGAGTGGCGATGCCAACCGGGGTGGCCGCAGGGCTGCCAACCGGAGTCGCGGCAGGAGTTGCAGCGACCGCGGCCGTGGGACTGGCGACCGGGGGCCCCAGCGGCGACAGAGCCGGGCCAGGTTCGGCGCGCCCAGTGGAAATAGCGCGATACGACTTTATCCCCGTCCATGCCACGTCGACACGATCGACCAGGCGACCGAGGGTGAGCGCGGCGGCATCCGTATTAGGCAACTCATTGATCGTGGCGTCGCCCGGGATGGCGGCCGAGGTCGTCGCAGTAGGAGCCACGGCAGGCGGCCGCTCCGGGGACGATGGCTC
>JADLCW010000002.1 GCA_020847015.1 Thermomicrobiales bacterium
GGAGTGGGAGTCGTCCGGGGGTGAGGCCCCGGGCGCATGGCTCCTCCTCCACGGCGGGAAGGGGAAATTTCATGCGAACTGCCGTTCGCCGGGTTGCCCGCTGCGCCGGGTCACTGGCGCTGGCAGCCGCGCTGTCCGCGGCCGCCATCGGAGCGCCGGCGCAGGCGCAGCAGGCGTCGCCGGTCGGCCCGGCGCTCGTCGCCACCGGCGAACCCGTGTTGCTCCGCGCGCAACCCGGTTACGACGCCGCCGCGCTGGCCACGCTCGGGCAAGGCGACAGCGTCGAGATCGTCGGCCCGGCAGCGACCGCGCCCGACGGCGCGATGTGGCTGCCAGTCGCGGCAATGGGTCAAACCGGCTATCTGCCAGCGGGCGCCGTTGCAGCGAGCGCGGAACCGGAATGGGCGGCCACTGCCGAGGCGCCGCTCGCACCAGACCTGCAAGCGACGGCGGATGCGCTATCCGCGCCCGCGGATGCCGGATTCGATCCCGCGCCACCGGCGCCGTCGACCGACCCCGCCGCATCTTCAGGAGCCGCACTGGCTCCCGCCGGAGCCGCCGTCACGACATCCGATGTCAACCTGCGCGCCGGCCCCAGCGGAGATGACGCGGTGCTGCTGGCGCTGCCGCCCGGCACGAACGTTTTGGTCGATGGAACCCCGATCGACGGTTACGCGCCGGTCACTGCGAACGGGGTCGCAGGGTGGGTCGCCGTCGACTATCTGGCAGCCGCGCCGGCGGGGCTCGCTGACGAAGCGCCCGCCGCGCCCGAGCCGGTCGCGCCGGCTCCGTTGCCGGAACCGGTCACGTCCGAGGCGGCGACCGTCGAGCCGGCGCCGGTGGACTCCGCGCCGGTCGACAACGACACCGGCATCTCCTGGCCATTCAACGGCGGCTCGTGGCAGGTGATTCAGGGGTACAACAACGGCACGCACACCAACCGCAGCGGCTTCGCGCAGTACAAGTACGCGCTCGACTGGGCGCGGGTCGGCGGCGACACCGCCGGTCAGCCGGTCTATGCGCCGGTATCCGGCACGATCGAATGGACCGATCGCGGCAGCGGCGGATTGTTGATGAACGCCGGCAACGGGTACGGCGTCGCCCTCTTTCATGTCACTCTCGACCGGGGAGTCGCCGGCGGCGGCGCCGTCGAGCGCGGTCAGCAGATCGGGGTCGTGTCCGGTCCCGGCGGCGATGGCTACGCCTCCACGCCCCACGTCGATATGACGGTCTGGGAGCTGGATACGGGCGGCGCCCACCTGGCGACGCCATTCAGCGGGCCGAACGACATTGCCGATCGAGAGTTCCCTGACATCGGGGGAGCCAACCAGTACATGGGCGCCGAGGTGACGCCGTAGCCGGAGCGCGTGCGAACCTGCGCTGCCCGCGCCCGCGCCGCTCATCGCGCTGGCGCGATCGCGCAACCACAGCGCGGCGCGGGCAGCGTGACCGGCAGGGTCTCCCTGCGGGCGATGCGGAACCCAATGAGACGCCAACCCGGGTGTTGCGGAGAGGGACGGCGCGCGGTTTGGCAGGATCTCCAGGTCGGCCGCGCGATGCCGGGATGAATCCGGAGCCGGGCGCCGACAACCCGCCGGCGCGTTTGCGGCGGGCGGCGCATCGAGGCTCAACATCCAGTATCGTGCGACGGAATCGGGCGCCTTGGCCGCAATCCAGCATTGGCGACTTGTGCCGGCGCCCGGCTTGCGCGCATTGTGGCGTCACCCGGGTTGGGGCCGGACGGTTTGGCGTGCGGCAGCCCGAGTTCTTGCGGAGAAGATCATGCCGGATCAGCACCCCGCCCGTGCCACGCCGCCCGACACCACGTCGGAGCCGGCCAACATCGATGAACTCCTCGACGAGGCGCTGACCGAGACGTTTCCCGCCAGCGATCCAATCGCGATCGAGTTCACGCGGGCGTCTCGGGCGCGGTCCAGCATCGTCGCCCCGCCAGCAACCGCAGGCGGCAAGGAGTCGCCCGCTCATTCCGCCAGGAGGAACAGCACCGTGGAGGCTCGCATCAATTACAGCAAGGTCGACCCGGAGGGCATCGCCGCGTTTTATCACCTGCAGCAGTACACGGCGCATTGCGGGCTGGAGCATTCGCTGCTGGAGCTGGTGAAGATGCGCTCTTCCCAGCTCAACGGCTGCGCATTTTGCCTCGACATGCACAGCAAGGATGCGCGCCTCGCCGGTGAAACCGAACAGCGGCTCTACACGCTGTCGGCCTGGCGCGAGACGCCGTTCTTTACCGACCGCGAGCGGGCGGCGCTGGCCTGGACCGAAGCCATCACCCTGATCGCCGATCACCACCCCGACGACGCGCTCTACAATGAGGCTCGCCAATATTTCTCGGAGAAGGAACTGGTCGATCTCACGCTGGCGATCATCACCATCAACGGTTGGAACCGTCTCTCCATCGCGTTCCACACGCCAGCCGGCAGCTACCAACCCGCCGGCGCGCACGCCGAACCGGCGGCGGCGCGTTAGCGATCGCGAAGGAGGGGGAGCCTGCACGACGCCGAGCGCGCGACGACGCATCCGGCCGATTTGACGAATCCAGGAGCCGTTTGACCATGACCGATACGTGGCTGCCGTCTCTGATCGCGGCGACGCCGCAAGCCGGCTTCGAGCTTGCGGTGAAGCTCTCGCGGGTGGGCGTCAAACTCACCCAGCCCTCGGAGGAGATGCGGGACAAGTTGCGCGCGGCCTACGAACAGGACACCGCGCAACTGATCGCGGCCTCGCAGGTGGTCGCCGTGCATTTCCAGACGATCGCCGCCGCCAACAACTACGGGCGATCGTAGCCACCGCGGGGCGCGGCGTCCGGGCGCCGCGCCCCGGTGTCGCCGCGATGCCAAAGCCCCAATTCGTAACGCTCCGCTCCGTCTCAGCCTGCCCATCCTGGCGCCATCCCGCGTGATCTGGCGTCAGGATGGTGTTCCGTGGGCGAGCGCCTCTGGCGCGTGTCATCCCGGGCGAAGCGAACGATGATACGGTTGCGGCAGATCTCGCGCGGCGGGACAACTCCCCTCGGTCACAGCCTCGGGCGTCGGCGACGCATCTTGCCCGCTCATCCACCTCGACCAACACGGCGCGGCCGTGGCGTCGGATCATGGCGTGTCCGGCGCGGGGTGTCGTCGTGTTCGAGCTCGGAGGAGCGCCGCCGGCAGATCTTCGGGCAATCGCGGTGTATCCGCGCCATGTCCCGTCCGCTTGACAGCCGCAAACCTCCTCGGTAGCCTGTTCGGAATTCCGACCAATTGGGTCGGATTTTCATGCAGGTGAAACATGAGGAGGGAATCATCGGCATGCTGCGAAACGAGCGCACGCATCATACGCGCCGCAGACTGCTCGGCGCGATCGGCGTCGGGACAGCCGGCGCTGCGCTGGCGGGGTATGGCCTGACCGATCTGCTCGAGGCCGCGGCGCAGGGGACGCCGACGGGAGACGGCGGCCGGGCGCGCACCTACTACCTCGCGGCCGAAGAAGTGAACTGGGACTATGCGCCAAGCGGTCGCGACCTGATTACCGGCGAGCCGTTCGATGAGACTGCCGATGTCTTCGTGGGCGGCGGAGAGGATCGCATCGGTCGCGTCTACCGCAAGGCGCTGTACCGCGCCTACACCGACGACACCTTCACCACGCCGGCGGCGATCGATCCTGCCTGGAGCCACCTCGGGTTTTTGGGACCGGTCATTCGCGCTGAGGTCGGCGACACGCTCGAGGTCGTATTCCGGAACACCACCACTCGGCCGGCCAGCGTCCACCCTCATGGCGTCTTCTACACGAAGGAGAACGAGGGCGCACGCTACGCTGACGGCAGTCCAGCCACGGCGCAGGGGGATGATATCGTGGCGCCTGGCGACACGTACACCTACCACTGGCCCGTGCCTGAGCGCGCCGGTCCCGGCCCCCACGATCCCAGCTCGATCGTCTGGATGTATCACTCCCATGTCGATACGGTCGCGGACACCAACGCCGGTCTCGTCGGTCCCATCCTCGTCACGCGGCGTGGGGAGGCTCGCGCGGATGGTTCCCCGCGCGACATCGATCGCGAATTCGTGACGCTCTTCAGCGTCACCGACGAAAACGCCAGCTCCTATCTCGAAGAGAATATCCGCACCTTCACGAGCGATCCGGAATCGGTCGACCCTGACGATGAGGACTTCGTCGAGAGCAATTTGATGCACGGCATCAACGGCTTCGTCTTCGGCAATCTGCCAGGACTCGAGATGCGACTTGGCGAGCGGGTGCGCTGGTACGCCGTCGGGATGGGCACCGAGGTCGATTTGCATACGCCCCATTGGCACGGAGCGACGCTGCTCTGGATGGGGATGCGCACCGACATGACCGAACTGCTGCCGATGAGCATGAAGACGCTCGACATGGTTCCGGACTCACCGGGCGTCTGGCTCTATCACTGCCATGTCAACGACCACATCACCGCTGGCATGCAGGCGCTCTTCACCATCAGCGGATAGCCAACGGCAGACCCGGCATGAATTGGAGACCGGATCACCGGAGCCCCCGGTCTCCGGTGATGCCGGCGCGGCGGCCGCGACTCACTGTGGTCGCCGCGCGTCGATCGCTCGCCGCGCCGCGCGCTACGTGCCCAGCAGCACATCGCGCAGCACGACCGCCTCGTTATGCTCCTGGTCGCGCGCCCCGTAGATCAGCGTCACCGGTCCTTTGCGCGCCAGATCGCGCAATTGTTCGACCGCCTCGGGGTGCTGGGCCAGCTCGGCCCGGTAGCGGCGGGCGAACTCCTCCCAGCGGACCGGGTCATGCCCAAACCATTCGCGCAGTTCGGTGCTGGGCGCGAGATCCTTCATCCAGTCGGCGAGATCGGCCCGCGCCTTGCTGACCCCGCGAGGCCACAACCGATCGACGAGGATGCGCTGACCGTCGGACGGCTCCTCCGGCGCATAGGCTCGCTTCAACCGCACGTTGTCCGCCGGAACATTCCCGTCGCTCATCGGAGCCGCCTCCCGCGCGGTGCGGGCCGTCGCGCCCACGCCTGAATCGTCGCCAGTCAGTATCCGCAAGCGGCGATCCGCGCCGCCGGCTATCCGGTCGGTTCCTCGGCGGCCCGGTCGTTCAGCAAGGCGGCGATTTCCTCGTCGGCGAAGCCGGCTTCAGCGAGAATCTCGCGAGTCTGCTGACCCAGCAGCGGCGGCGCGAGACGCGGTTCCGCCGCCGCGCCGTCGAAGTGATAGGGTGCGCCGGTCAGCCGGATGCGACCGACCCGCGGGTGCATGACCTCTTGCACCAGTCCCTGCGCCGCCACCTGAGGACCGGTCAGCGCGTCGTCCAACCGGTGGATGGGACCGCACGGCACGGAGGCGGCGTCGAGCCGGCGCACGATCTCGTCGCGGGACAGCGCGCGCAGCGCCGGTTCGATCTCGGCGTAGACCGCCGCCTTGTTGGTGACGCGGCCGGCGTTGGTGCGAAAGATCTCGACATCCAGCAGATCGGGGCGGTCGATGGCGCCGCAGAAGCGCTGCCACATGGCGTCGTTGCCGACCGAGATGTTCACGTGGCCATCGGCGCAGGCGAACGTGTCGTAGGGGACGATCATCGGGTGGGCGTTGCCGAGCGGGCTGGCCACCTTGCCGGTGGCGAAGTAGTTGCCCGCCTGATAGGTCAGCATCGCCACCTGACCGCCGAGCATGGAGGTGTCGATGACGCAGCCCTGACCGGTCGCGGCGCGGCGCACCAGCGCGGCGGCGATGGCGAAGGCGGCGAACATCCCGGCGCCGATATCGGCGATGGGCACGCCCAGTCGGGTCGGCAACCCGTCGGGTTGACCGGTGATGCTCATCATGCCGCTCATGCCCTGCACGATCAGATCGTAGGCGGTGCGGTCGTAGTCCGGTCCGAATTGACCGAACCCGGAGATCGAGGCGTAGATCAGCCGGGGATTGCGCGCTCTTGCCGCGTCCGCGTCGAAACCGAGACGAGCCAGCGCGCCGGGCGAGAAGTTCTCCACCAGCACGTCGGAGCGCTCGATCAGCCGCCACAGCGCGGCTTTGCCGCCGTCGCTCTTGAGATCGAGCGCGATGCTGCGCTTGTTGCGGTTGACCGACAGGAAATAGATGGCCTCCCCTTCCACGAACGGGGGTCCCCAGGCGCGGGTGTCGTCGCCGCGACCAGGCATCTCGACCTTGATCACATCGGCGCCCAGATCGCCCAGCATCATGGTGCAATACGGTCCGGTCATCACCCGGGTCAGATCCAGCACGCGCACCCCGCTCAGGGGCAGCGCTGCGGGAATATCCGCGCCGGTCGCTTCGGTCATGTCGCCCTGCCTCGCGCCACTGTCGATACGTGCGTCCGGCGGCGATTGTAGCAGCGCGGCGCGCCATCGCCGGCACAGCCGCGGACACAGTTGACAGTAGACCGTCCTGCTGTTACGATGCCGGCATGGCAAACGCGATCTGCGTTCGACAGGATCCGGTAGAGGCGCCGGAGCGTCGGAGCGGGATCGCCGGGAGAGGAGGGCGCGATGTCGGATCGGCTGACCCTCCAGGAATTGACCGACGCCGCCGGGGTGTCGGTGCGGACGGTTCGCTATTACATCACCGAAGGGTTGCTGCCGCCGGCGCTAGGCGCGGGGTCGAGCAGTTTCTACGTCCCGGCCCACCTGAATCGGCTTCGGCTAATCGGCCGGCTGAAGGACGGCTATCTGCCGCTGAAGGAGATTCGCCGGCGACTATCCGGTGTGGACGATGCGACGGTGGATCGCCTGCTGACGCTGGACGACACGGAATTGCTGACGCCAGCGACCTGGGCGAATCTTGGCGGCGTGCGGGCGGTGCGCGAGGATGCCGCCGCCTATGCCGAACGCCCACCGACTAAGCGCGCGGAGGCGCCGGTCATCGCATTCGCGCGGGCGCGCCGGCCGCCGGCGCCGGGAGGGATGCCGGAAGCTGAGCCGTGGTTCGCTGACGATGAACGCTTTTACGAGCGCGTTGACCTCGGGTTCGACGAGTTCGGCGACGCCGATGCGGGCGTGGCGGAATTGGACGACACGCCGCGGAACGCATCGCTCTCGCGGTTGACGTCACGGCCCGAGGAAGGGCAGGCGGTGCGCCGCTTCGCGCTCGGCGAGGGGGCCGAACTGACGATCCCGGAAGCACTGCTTCGTCACCGCCGCGAACAGGTGGAATGGTTGCTGCGCTGGGCGCGCAAGGTGCTGCGCTGACCCGCGGATTCCGATTCGGTCCGAATTCGACGCCACTCGCCAGACGAAGGGCGCCCACAGGCCTCCGGCGGGAGGCTCGATCTTTTTTTTGCTCGTCGCGCTGCCGCGGAGGGACGACATGGTCGGGTTTCTGGATGCTGACGGTGGTTGGAGCCGCGGGCTGCGCATCACGACCGCCTGGGAGCGCTCGGTCGTCGCCCCTGGAGCTGAGACCCATTTGCTGGTTCGGGTCGAGGCCGCGGCGTCTCCGCCGCAAGGGCGCCGGTCGCCGATCGACGTCGCCTTCGTACTGGACCGCTCCGGCTCGATGCGCGGCGAACCGCTGGCGCTCGCCAAGCAGGCGGTGATGCAGGCCTGCCGGCGACTGCGCCCGGAAGATCGGGTCGCGCTGGCGCTCTACAGCGACGAGACCGAGCTCGCGCTGCCGCTGGTCCCGGCGACACCGACGGCGATGGCCGCGATCCGCGCGGCGCTGGTCGAAGCGCAAGCCGGCGGCGGCACCGATCTGGCCGCAGGCTGGCTGGCCGGTTGTGCGCAATTGACCGCGCCGGCCGGTGCGGAGGCCGACCGACGGGTCCGCCGGGCGGTGCTCCTGAGCGACGGGCACGCCAATGTGGGCTTGTGCGATCCGGGAGAGTTGATCCGCCGCGCCGACAGTCTGCGCCGTCGCGGTGTTTCCACGACGACGCTGGGACTCGGGTTGGGGTTCGACGAACTGCTGCTGAGCGCGATGGCCGAGGCGGGCGGCGGCAATTTCCAGTTCGCGGCCGAGCCAGATCAGTTGCGCGTTTTCTTCGATGAAGAAATCCGTGAATTGGCGCGGACGGTCGCCGCGCGGACCACGCTGCGGCTCGACTGCCCGTCGGGGTTCTATGTCGACCCGCTCAGCGCGCTCCCGACGAAGCGGCGCGGATCGGTCTGGACGATCGACGTCGGCGACGTGCCGGCTGGGGCGCGAGTCGATGTGGTGTTCCAGGCGACGGCTCCGGACGCGCATCCCGGCGACCGCTTCCCGCCGCTGCTGACGGCGCGCTGGACGACACCCGGCGCCGACCGGCGCACCGAAGCAGTGACGATCGAGCCGTTGACGATCGCCTCGCGGACGGTCGCGGCTCGGGTGATTCCCAATGCGCTGGTGAAGGAGCGGGCGGCGCTGCAGCGGGCGGCGAGCGACCGGCGGCGGGCGCTGGAACTGCTGCGGGCGGGCAAGGCGTCGGAGGCGCGCCAGGCGGCGCACGCCGCCTGCGATCGCCTCTTTGGATTGGCCCCGACCGAGGCGCTTGCGGCCGATCTGCAATTGTCACTGGATCTGGCCCAGGCTGCGGCGCAGCGGACGGTCGATGAGCGACTGCGCAAGGAA
>JADLCW010000003.1 GCA_020847015.1 Thermomicrobiales bacterium
GAGGTGGCGGTCATCGCCTCCATCAAGTCACGCCGCTGATCGTCGGTCAGCGGAAAGAGCATCGGCGGGCCTCCTTCGCGAGACGCGCACCCTATCCTCTCCAGAAACTCACGTCAACCTACTTAGTGAGAGGGCATCGTGATGGAATCGAGCGAGCGGCAGGATGCAACCGGCCGCGTGGCCGCAACGCGCGCCATCTGGGACGCCAGGGCGGTGTTCCGGGACGTGCGGATGATGGAGGGCAACGCGCTTCCGTCGCGGTCCGATCGGACCGACCGGTGAGCGATTGCTGGCAGCGCGACCGGGCGGGCGCATCCGCGCTATCGCGCGCGGCAACAGCGTGTTCGGCCGCCGGCTGGCCGGACTCGGAGCGCGGGTCGTCGCGGTTGACGTCGGCGCCCGCTTTCTGGCGTTGGCGAGGGCACGTTCCAGCGCATATGCCGACCGCATCGACTACTGGCCAATCGACGCCCCTGACCAAGCGCAACTGCTGACGCCTGAGGGAGACTCCGTTCGATGCGGCGGCGTGCAACATAGCGTTGATGAACGTGCCGATCGTCGATCGGCTGCTGCACGCGCTCGCCCGGTTGCTGACCCCGGGCGGCGGCTTCGTGTTCTCGGTCCCGCACCCCGCGTTTAGCGGCGACAGCGCCGCGAGGAGGCGGACCACAGCGGCGAATTGATCCAGACGTCCTCCCTGTGGGTGAGGAATTATCTGCGCCTGCCGCTGGGCAAACGCGCTGGGACGCCTGGTGAACCAGTGCCGCATTGGTGTTTCCACCAGCCCCGCGCCGGGACGGCCGGGACGTGCATCAGGACCAGCTTCGTGCTGGACGGAATGGAGGAAGCGGTATTCGCGCCGGGACGCGTCGTCCTCGGCATCTCGTGGTTCAACTATCCGGACATCCCGCCGGCGCTGGTCGCCCGCGTCCGCCCGCCGCCGGGCGGCGCCGCTAATCCGTGAATCGGTCTGACCCGGCTGCTGGATTCCAACCGGGATCGGACGCATGACTGCGGCTGCCGGCAGTGACCGCGCTCGCCGATTGGCGCCCATTCAGCGCTGTAGCGCGCCGCTCTCGGTGGATTCCACCACCGCCTCGATTTCGGCCCGAGTGGCCGCCAGAAAATCGCCTGGTATGGTGTGCTTGAGCGCCTGCGCCGCCGCGCCGAGCGCAACCGCTCGTTCCAGATTCGTCGGATCCTCCACGTATCCCACCAGAAATCCGCCGGCGAAGGCGTCGCCGCCACCGAGCCGATCGACCACCTCGATCTCCCGCCAGGGACCTTCCAGCATCTCGCCGGTCGATCCC
The DNA here is from genome assembly GCA_020847015.1 of Thermomicrobiales bacterium. GTDB lineage: Bacteria > Chloroflexota > Chloroflexia > Thermomicrobiales > UBA6265 > CADCWF01. Next base: position 1,311 of record JADLCW010000003.1, read on the forward strand.
ATCGCCAAGCTGCCGAGACGCATGCTGCGGCTTGACTTGCCCTTCTTGCGCGATAAGACGATCGCCGCCAGGCTAAACCGCTCCCTGGCCGCGGTCATCACCTCCGCGTACTCGCCCTCGATGTCGAAAAACGTTCGCAGACCGGAGCGGGAAGCGAACAGGATGTCAACATTCGGCACGATTTCGGCGAAGCAAGCGCGAGCCGCCTCCTCGCTCCAGAGTTTGGAGCGGAAGTTGAGATCGAAGGCGACCGGCACGCCGAGCGTGTTGGCGGCCGCGATCGCCTCCAGGGTGACCGCGCGGGGGCCGTCGCCCACCGCCGGGGTGATGCCGGAGATATGGAGGGCGCCGGCGCCGGAAAGCAGCGCCGGCCAATCGAAATCGCCCGGGGTCATGCGGGCGAAGGCGGAGCCGGCGCGATCGTAGTAGACGGCCGACGGCCGGGGGTCGGCTCCTTCTTCCAGAAAATAGAGCCCCATGCGACCCTCATCCGGATCGACCCAGCGGATGGCCGAGCAGTCCACGCCGTGAGCGCGCGCCTGCCGCGCCAGATTGCGCCCAAGCGGATTGTCGGGCAGGGCGGACACCCAGCGTGCCGCTACGCCGAGCGCGGCGATGGTCACCGCGCTGTTTAACTCAGCCCCGCCCGGCGAGATGTCGAGCGAGCGCGTGCGCTCCAATCGCTCAAGCGCCGGGGGCGTGAGCCGCAGCATCGCCTCCCCGAACGACACGATCCGCCGCACGTCCGTTGGCCTTCCGGTGACCATGGATTCCCTCCGCGCCGGGCATTTCGGCGCTCTGTGCGCCCGCGCCCCTTGACAAGCCGCACGGAATTATCGACAAAAGGCAGCACGAGTCGTAAGGCGCCGCGATTCGGCGCGAGCGAATGGCGTCTCCGGGTTGCCCGAATGGCGGCGACTCTGTAGTGCACTGTTGGAGGAACCGCGGCGATGGCGCGCGTCATTTTCGAAGATGTGACGAAACTCTATGGGGGCAACGCGGCTCCCGCGGTCAAGGATCTCAGTATGGAGGTGTTCGATCGCGAGTTCCTCGTGTTGGTCGGCCCATCCGGTTGCGGCAAATCGACCGCAATGCGCATGGTGGCAGGATTGGAGGAGATCTCTGGCGGCCGGATCATCATCGGCGACCGGGTGGTCAACGATTTGCCGCCGAAGGATCGCGACGTGGCGATGGTGTTCCAGAGCTACGCGCTCTATCCGCACATGACCGTCTACGACAACCTGGCCTACCCGCTGAAGCTGCGCAAGGTGCCCAAGGTGGAGCGCGACCAGCGCGTGCGCGAGGCGGCGCGCATCCTTGACATCGACCAGTTTCTGGATCGCAAGCCGAAGGCGCTCTCCGGCGGGCAGCGCCAGCGCGTGGCGCTGGGTCGAGCTATCGTCCGCAACGCCGATCTGTTCCTGATGGACGAGCCGCTGTCCAACCTCGACGCCAAGCTGCGCGTGCAGACGCGCGCCGAGTTGATCAAGCTGCACGAGCGAGTCAGCACCACGACCATCTACGTCACCCACGACCAGGTCGAGGCGATGACGATGGGGGATCGCATCGCCGTGATGAGTCTCGGGGTGCTACAGCAATTGGACACTCCGCAGAATCTCTACGATGTGCCGGCCAACAAGTTCGTCGCCGGATTCATCGGCTCGCCATCGATGAACTTCGTCGATGTCACGCTCAAGGCCGAAGGCGGGCGCCTCTACGCCGTTACGCCGGGTTTCCGGCTGGTGGTGCCGGATAGCGGCGCCAAGGCGCTGCAACCCTATATGAGTCAGCCGGTGACGATGGGCATCCGCCCCGAGCACCTGCAGGAGCGCTCGCGAGTGCCAGGGGCCACTTCGGCCGATAGCATTCCGGTGACCGTGGACGTGGTCGAGTTGCTGGGCAATGAGATCTTCGTCTACCTGGAAAACCAGAGCACGACGTTCACCTCGCGCATGCCGCCGGATGTCCATCTGACCCGCGGCCAGAAAATCGAAGTCTCGGTGGAGCCGGACAAGCTGCACTTCTTCGATCCCAAAACCGAGGCGCGCATTATCTAGCCAAGCGTCGACAATTCAGGCATCGGATCGGGGGCCGCGGCAATCGCCGCAGCCCCCGGTTGGCTACGCGTCAGGTTCCGAATGGAAAGCGTCGACTGTGGTTCCTTCACACCGCGGACGCCTTGGCCGGCGGGACGGGATCGCACCCCAAGGTGCGCGGCCCTGGTTCGTCCGGAGGCCGCCCGATCGGGCGCCCTCCGGCGCTGGGTCAGGCGTAGGCGATGTCGCCGGTGAGGGTGAACGTATCCAGGCTGCCCTCTCCGGTAACCGGATCGCTCGACCCAGTTCCGGCAAGACTGCCGGAGCCGGTGGCGCCGGCAAACCTCCCCGTGCCGCCGACGATCGTGAACGTGCCGCCGCCTTGCCGGGAAACTCGCCGGAAGCAGCCGCCGTTGCGGCAGTTGGCGTCGGAAGGGCAGGCGTGGCCGCAGATGCCGCAGTTGTTGGCGTCGCGGTTGACATTCGTGCATGCGCCGCCGCAGATGACATTGGGTGCTTCGCAGGCTTGTCCGGAGCCGCCTTGAGATGCGCAGACCCCGCCAGCGTAGCGACCGGAGCAGCATTGGCTGCTGTCGCCGCACGATTTTCCGTCCGGCGCGCAGGCGCGCTTACGCTTGCCGTTGTTTGTCTGGATCGAGGACGTGCTGCAGCACCTGCTGCAGGATTTGCCGCGTTTCTTCCCGCGGCGGCGTGTGGCGCCGCACGTGCGTCCGTTGGGGACACAGCGCTCGACCTCGACCTTGCCGGGCTTGCCGTCGCCTTTGCGCTTGTCGCACGCCTCGCCGATCACCCGACCAAACGCAGCCGCGACGGCGCCCGCAATCGCGCCAGCTACGAGCGTGCGCCGCGTCTGCCCCGGCGCCAGCACGCGCGTCCACGCATCGAACCATGCCTCCTGTCCCAGCCCCGGGACCAATCTGGCGGGCTTCGCTGCCCGTCGATCCATTAACATCAATGGTTTCATGGAAACATGAATAAATAGACATTCATGAGGAAATGAAATTCATGAGTTTGTGAAATATTGAAAACGGCCCGTTGTGCAATGGTGATATGAAATATCAATGAAATGCGAATCAGCATTCGCCATAACGTCGCCGGACAGGTCGTCGCCCACGCAGATCGTGGGCGTTGCCGCGGTCTCCGATCGCCGTTTTAACTGGCGGGGCTGATTTGACTCTGGTCGGCATCCTTTACGATTCAGGAGTCGCCGCGCCGGTGCGATAGCGCAGCAGTGGAGTGAGATCCGCGCCACGGATGGCGCCCATGGCGTGGTAGGCCAGCCCCCAAGAGTCGATGAGGGAGCGATCGGGGAACACGCACATGGTGACGACCCGCTCCGGCCCGCGCAGCGATTCCGCGATCCAGTCGCCCTCGGCTCCGCCGAGACTGGCGCAGTAGACCGAGGCGGGATTGGCGAGGCCTGGCGACGACGGCGGCAGGGCCTCGGGCAGCGGGGCGCGCGCCAAATAGGCGAGCGCCGCCCGAGTCGGGCCGACGGCAGCGAGCGTCTCCAATCCGATAGCGATGCGCGAATCGGCTGGTTCGGCTCCGGCGCCGCCGGTGAACTCGCAAAAGCGAATCGCGCCGTCCAGCAGCATCGGGTGGGCGCTGGCCGCATTGAGGACCGGCGTACGCTCCACCACCGCGCCGCCCGCCGAGCGACAGTAGGTCTCCGCGTCGCTCTGGGCCGAGACTGTCCGATCGCTCAAGACGCCAGCGATCATCACCACCACGAACGCGGCCATCGCCAGAAACCCGGCCGCGACCAATACCTTGTACGGCATCGCCCTTCCCCCGTGACGCCGCTCCCGACACGTCCACCGCGGTCGCCCGGATCATGCGCCCCAGGTCGCTTCCAGCACGCGCAGCCAGTTCTCGTAGCCGATCTTGCGGAGCAGCACGTCATCGTAGCCGCGCGCACGCAGGGCGTCGATCAGTCGGGGCAACCCGGCGGCGTCGGTGATGGGGCGGGGCATCGTGGCTCCGTCGAAATCGGAGCCGAGTCCGACTCGGGTTTCTCCCAGCTTGTCGATGAGGGCGTCCAGATGATCGACCATGATGTCGAGCGCGATATCCGGATCGCGGCTGCCGTCGCGGGTCAGAAACCCGACGTGGAAGTTGAGCCCGACCATGCCGTCGCTATCGCGGATGGCGTCCAACTGCCGATCGGTCAGATTGCGGGCGCCGGGGGAGATGGCGTGCACGTTGGAGTGAGTCGCCACCAGCGGCGCGTTGGAGCGATTCGCAACATCCCAGAAGCCGGCCTCGTTGAGATGCGACAGGTCGATCATGATGCGCAACTGATTGCAGGCGTCGACCAGAGCAAACCCGAGATCGGTGAGACCGGGGCCGGTGTCGGGGGTGGCGGGGAACTGGAACGGCACCCCGTGGCCGAACCGATTGGCGCGACTCCAGGTGATCCCCAGCGAGCGCAGCCCAGCCGCGTGGTAGACCTCCAGCGCATCCAGGTCGGGGTCGATCGCCTCGGCCCCCTCCATGTGCAGTTCCATCGCCAGCGCGCCATCGTCCAGGCAGCGTCGGATGTCGGCCACACTGCGGACAACGCGGGCTTGCCCGTTCGATTCGCGTTCCAGCCGGTGGAGCCGGGCGATCATCGCCAGCGCAGTGCGCTGGGCGTAGGCGAGATCCATTGCCGGCGGAGTCGTCTCGACGCTGGAATAGCGATCGGCGATGCGATTCGCCATGGCGGCAACCCCCTCGCCGCTGGAGGCGGTCCCGGTCGCAGTCGGCATCGGCTCGGGGTCGGGCTCCGGATCGGGAATGAACACGGCGAAGAAGCCGCCGACGAGATTGCCCGCGCGAGCGCGGGGTAGGTCGATATGCCCTTGGTCGGAACGCTCGAAGAAGGAGCGCCCGGTGGCGGGCAGATTGAGCAAGGTGTCGTTATGCCCGTCGAAGATCGGGATCGTCGCCGTCGTCACGCTGCCCCCTTGTTGCGTCGGTCGTCGTCGTTGTCCCGTATCATGCACCAGGTCGACGATCGGCGGCGTTGGTTCGGTTGGCGGGATTCGTCGCGGCCGGAGACGCCGGTTCGCGCTGGCGGGGCGGAGCGGTTCGGCCGGCGGCAGGATGGGAACGAACATGGTGGGAGACGGGAACGGAACGACGCCCCAGTTGCTGGCGGGCAAGACCTGCGTGGTGATGGGCATCCAGAACAAGTGGTCGATCGCGTATGCCGTGGCCGAGGCGTGGGCCGAGGCCGGGGCGCGCCTCGCGCTCACCTATATCGATGAGCGCGCCAAGCGCGATGCCGATACGCTGATCGAGCGCTACCCCGGCGCCGTCGGCTACACCTGCAATGTCGCCTCCGACGAGGATCTCGATGCGCTGGGAGCGGCGCTGAAAAACGATCTGGGCACGGTCGACGCGATGATGCACGCCATCGGATTCGCACCGCGCGCGGCCATGGAAGGCGCGTTCTTTGACACCACCCGTGCCGACTGGATCACCGCGCTCGACATCAGCGCCTACTCCTTCGTCGCGTCCGCTCAGCGGATTGTGCCGTTGATGCCGAACGGCGGCAGTCTGATGACGATGACCTA
>JADLCW010000004.1 GCA_020847015.1 Thermomicrobiales bacterium
CCGGCCGAGGTGCAGCGCGCCAAAGTCCGGTTGCTCGGGATTGAGGATCTGGCGGATTTCGTTGTCATCTCCGGTGAATTCGGCGCCGCCAAACCGGACCCAGCCATCTTCGCCGAAGCGCTGCGCCTCGGCTCGGCGTCGGCGTTGGACGCGGTCATGGTCGGTGATATGCTGGAATTTGATGTGGCCGGCGCGCGTGCGAGCGGCATCGCCTCAGTCTGGATCAATCATGGCGGCGGCGATGTGTCGTCCGGGACCGTTCGCCCCGACTATGCCGTGCGCAGCGTCTCCGAAGCGCCGCAGCTATTGCGCTCGCTGATGGAGAACGAGGGGGAAGGGCGAGCGCACCGCGTCCCGTGAGGCGCCGATGCTAGACTGCCGCCCGATCTCATCCGCCGCCGGGAGACGGAGTCGATGCTGCAAATCCTGCTTCAGGGCATGGGCGTAGGCGTGGCTCTGGCGGCCCCGATCGGTCCGATCAACATCGAGATCATTCGGCGTGGACTGCGCGGCGGCTTCCTTAACGGCTGGCTGGTCGGTCTCGGGGCGATGACCGCCGATACGATCTTCTGCGCCCTGGTCGTCAGCGGTGCGACTCCGCTGGCGGATAATCCGGTAGTGCGGATTCCGCTCTATCTCCTGGGCGCGGCGGTGCTGCTGTTCCTGGGAGTCAGCGGGCTAATTGCGGCGGTGCGAGGAGCCGAGACGACCGGGTCGCCGCCATCCGGCCGGCGGTCGTTTGTCGCCGGGTTCATGATGGCTGTCGGCAACCCGATGGGCATTGTCTACTGGCTGTCTATCGGGGCGGCGTTGATCGCGGGGGCGATCGAGCAGGCCGGGCGCGAGGCCGGGCCGGTGCTGGTGGCCGGTGTTTTCTCCGGCATCCTGCTGTGGGTGACGGCGCTCTCCGGGTTGACCCGGGCCGGGCGCGAGTTCGTTTCGCCGCGCATTATGCGCGTCATCAGCGCCGCGGGAGCCATGGTGCTGGTTGGCTTTGGTCTTTTCTTTTTGTGGTCGGGGTTGCGTGGCCTGGCTGCGTTGTAGCGATCGGGTCAAGGTGGTCCGATCGGCGGGGAGGGGCAAGGGGGTGACGGCGCGGGTCGAAGAGACGGGGTCGAGCCAGCCAACGCGGCGTGGCGGTAAAACGCGGCGCGCGGTGCTGAAGGGCAGCGCAGTTGCCGCGATGCTGGCGACTCGCCGAAGTGCGCCGGCGGCCGCCCGACAGACCGCGGTCTTCGGCCAACGTCTGCTGGTCGTGCGCGACCAGCGCCCCGCCTACGGAGGCGAAGCGGTTCGTGGCGGAACGCTGCGGATGGCGCGACCGGCGCCGTCCCAAAGCGGCGACTTCAATCCGACCGCGTTTCGGCTCGACCCGCAGGTGACGGCAAGCTATCTCGATCCGCTGCTGCGCCCCGATGATGTCACCATGGAGCCGAGACCGTGGTTGGCCGAATCGTGGCGAGTCACGAAGGGCGGCCGCGAGATTCGTTACTCCCTGCGCGAGGGCGTGCGCTGGCACGATGGATTGCCATTCACGGCCGACGACGTGGTGTTCTCTTTCGATGCGTATCACTCCGATATCGACAGCGCGGTTGGCAACATGTTCGCGCTCTATGACAGAGCCGAAGCGGTCGACGAACGCACGGTGCGCGTGCGCCTGACCGCCAACGATCCCACTTGGCTGTTCAACGCGTCGACGCTGCCGATATTCCAGCGCGACCAGTATTCGCGCCAGTGGAACGATGATGCGGCCATCCGCCCCACGCTGACCGGGTATAACTGGCGGGTGCGGAAACCGATCGGCACCGGGCCATGGGCGATCGCTTCATGGGATTCAGACAGCATTGTCTTCGAAGCGAACCGGAGCCACTTCGCGACTCCGCCCTGGTTCGATCGGTTTCAGATTCGCTGGGTTGCGGATATCGAGGATGTGCTGGCGTCATGGATTGACGGCGACAGCGATCTGTTGTGGGTTCCGCGCGCTGGCGATCTCGACCGGCTCGATCGGCGTCCGGCGCGCCTCTACGCTGCCGACGCCGCCTCGGTGATGTTCGCAGCGTTCAATTTCGCCAATCTCGCGTCGTCCGTTCCGGACGTGTTTGACGGCGTCAACGTGCGGCGCGCATTGAGCCGATTGATCGATCGGGATGGCTACGCGCGAAGCGTATTCGGCGGATTCGCCAACGTGCGGGCCGCCGGCACGGTGGCCCAGCCGTGGGCGCACGACGATCGTCGCGAAAGTCCTCGTGCGAACCGGGATGCCGGTCGGCGGTTGCTGGAGGAAGCCGGCTGGCTCGACTACGACGGCGATGGTTTCCTGGAGCGGGCCGACGGCGTGCCGCTGCAATTGACCTTGATCTACTCCACCGCGGCGCCTCCCGATCTGGCGCGCGTGCTGGCTCGGGTCAAACTCGACCTGGAAGATGGCGGCGTCGATGTGCTGCTGGAAGGGTTGGCGCCGGACGTTTTCACGGCACGTTGGCAAGAGAGTCGCGACTACGATCTGATCGCCTACGCGTACGATCTGTTCCCCGGTTTCACCGACTTCGATCTTTACGGTTCGCGCTGGGATGTGCGGCGCAACGCCCAGGGATGGAACCCGGGAGGCTATGCCAACCCGCGTGCTGACGATGCGATCGATGCCTATCTCAATGCGGAAGCGATCGCGGATCAGCGCGCCGCGCTGCTCGATCTCCAGCGGGCGGTCGATGAAGATCCGTTCGCATTGTGGCTGGGGTTCCCGCAGGATCTCGTGCTGGTTGCCGCCGACGTGCTTGGGTTCCAGCCAAACAAGAACTGGCAGACGGGTAACACCGCGCTGCTCTGGCACGATGCGAATGATGGCGACTAGCCGGCGCTGCGTCGCTGAAAACACTGCTTGGGCCGCTGCTGGTCGTACAGGGTTTCGGGTTGAGCGATTCCCGAGCGGCGCACTTCGGCGTTTTTGCCGTACTGCCCGACGGCAAGGTCAGCCGCCGGCGGGCGGCGCCGGGTCGGTCGTGTGCTCCTCGACTCCCCGCGCGTAGTTCGGGGGATCGCTGGCGGGGAATGACTCTTCCGACGCTTCCGTCACCAGTTCGTCATCGGTCAGTTCATCGGGGTCGGAGCGGCGCGCGGTGGCTTCGGGGCCAACGCTGTAGACCACGCGACCCGGTCCGCGCTGTTCGTCATCGGTCATTAGTTCCTCCGCCGGTTGCGCGTCGGTTCCTGATGGCGCATCGAGACGGGTGAGCGCCGTCGTCAGTATGGCGCCCACAGCGATCTCCAGAAGGCGCGCCGTCGGTGCGAGCGGCAGGAATCGGGAGGGAAACAGCGCCACGATGCCGCGCACTGTCGTCTCGTTCGCACCGTCAGGGCGCTCCAGATCGAGTCTCACCTCATGTGGGACGAGAGAAGCGCCGGTCGTACGCCAGGAAATCAGACAGCCGGGCCGGGCGTCTACGACCACGGTGTCCACCACCACCGGCAGCCGCACTGGCGTTCGCAAGAACCAGCGCCAACGATTGGCGGAAAGGGCGCGCACCGTGCCGGCGTTCGCCAGCAAGTGCGCTACGCCTGCCGGATCGGACAGTACGTCGTAGATGTGCTCGGGTGGCGCCTCTGTGACGACGGCGCCGCGTACGGTCGCAAACGGCTCACCGTCCGCAATGTGTTTACGGGCGGCGATCTCCAGCCCGACCAGCCCTGCCACGCTCGCCCCGACGAGCGCCGGCAGCGCAGCCGAGCGCCCGAGCGCAGGATGGCGGGTCCGGTCGGCCATGGCGAGACTCCGGCAGTGAGCGCGGCGCCCGATGTAGGCCGCAAGGTTCCATCCCGCACAATGGGCGCCCGCCAAAGGGCCGTGCGATGTGATCCCGCTGCTGCCAAGAGCCGGCGCCTGGTGAGGCGCCCAGCTTCGCGATTACTTGACCGAACCAGCCGTCAGGCCTTTCACGATATAGCGCTCGAGGAAGATGCCGATGATGATGAGCGGCGCTACGGCCGAGATTGTCACCGCCGCCATGGTCCAGTATTTGACGCCCTGCGAACTCACCTGAGTGGCGATGAGTTGCGGCAGCGTATAGGCTGATTTCGAGGTGAGAATCGCGGCAAACAGGTATTCATTCCAGCAAAAGATGACGACCAGGATAAAGGAGGCGACCATGCCCGGCCCGGCGATCGGCAGCGCGATGCGCAGGAACGCTCCCCAGATCGAAGAGCCGTCAACCAGCGCCGCCTGCTCCAGTTCGACCGGAATGGTGTTGAACTGGTCGCGCATGATCCAGACGACGATTGGCAGAAACGACACCG
>JADLCW010000005.1 GCA_020847015.1 Thermomicrobiales bacterium
AGCGTACGCAGGGTGCGGTCGCCGGGACCGAGCCCGACGATGACGATAGCGGCGGGCATGCGCGGTTCAGGCCTTTCCGGCGGTCGCCTTGTCGCCGCCCAAGCTGAGCACCGCCATGAAGGCCTCCTGCGGAATCTCCACGTTGCCGACCACCTTCATCCGCGCCTTGCCTTCCTTTTGTTTTTCCAACAGCTTGCGCTTGCGACTGATGTCGCCGCCGTAGCATTTGGCGAGCACGTTCTTGCGCATGGCGCGGATCGTCTCGCGGGCGATGATGCGACTGCCGATGGAGGCCTGCACCGGCACATCGAACATCTGGCGGGGAATCAATCCGCGCAGCGTGGACACCAGTTCCCGACCGCGCGAGTAGGCGTCCTCGCGGTGGGTGATCAGCGACAGCGCGTCGACCGGCGAGCCGTTGACCAGCACGTCGAGTTTGACCAAATCTGATGGGATCATCGCCTTGAACTGGTAGTCCAGCGAGGCGTACCCCTGCGTGCGGCTCTTGAGTTGATCGTAGAAATCGACGATCAACTCGGCCAGCGGCATGTCGAATTTCAGATGCACGCGATCTTCGTCGAGATACACCATCTCCCGGTAAATGCCGCGCCGCGTGGTCACCAGTTCCATCACTGCCCCGATATAGCGCGAGGGCACGATGATCGAAATGTCCATCAGCGGTTCGCGGATTTCTTCGATCTCGCCGGGGTTGGGCAGCGCCGAGGGGTTGTCGATGGTCAGCTGCGTTCCACCATGCATCACCACCTCGTACTCCACGCTGGGAGCGGTCGCCAGCAGATCCAGTTTGTACTCTCGCTCCAGCCGCTCCTGGATGATCTCCATATGGAGCAACCCCAGGAACCCGACACGGAAACCAAACCCGAGCGCCAGCGACGACTCCGGCTCGAAGGTAAGCGAGGCGTCGTTCAGTTTGAGCCGCTCCAGCGCGTCGCGCAGCAGCGTGTAATCGTCGTTGTCCACCGGATACAGACCGGCAAACACCATCGGCTTGGCCGGCCGGTATCCGGGCAATGGCATGGTGGCGGGGCGGGCGGCGACGGTGATGGTGTCGCCGACCTGCACGTCCTGCACGACTTTGAGCCCGGTCGCCACATAGCCGACCTCGCCCGTCTCCAACGCTCCGGTCGGCGTCATGCCCGGGCTGAAGAACCCGACCTCCAGCAACTCGGCGGTTTTGCCGTGAGCCATCAACTTGATGCGGTCATCGCCGGCGATGCGGCCGTCGACCACCTTCACATAGGCGATGACGCCCTTGTAGGGATCGTAGTGGCTGTCAAAGATGAGCGCGCGCGTCGCGGCTTCCGGGTGACCGGTCGGCGGCGGCATCCGGGTGACCACGGCTTCCAGAATTTCCTCGACCCCAAAACCGGTCTTGGCCGAAGCGAACACGATCTCGTCGTCCAGCAACCCGATGAACTTGCCGACTTCGGCGGCGACCTTCTCCGGGTCGGCGTTCGGCAGGTCGATTTTGTTGACTACCGCGACGAGCGCCAGATTCTGCTCGAGCGCGAGATAGACGTTGGCCATCGTCTGCGCCTCGATGCCTTGGGCGGCGTCGACGACGAGCAACGCGCCCTCGCAGGCGGCCAGGCTGCGACTGACCTCGTACGAGAAGTCGACATGACCGGGGGTGTCGATCAGATTGAGTTCGTAAGTTTCCCCGTCCTTGGCGGTGTAGAGCATGCGAACGGCGCGGGCCTTGATGGTGATGCCCTTTTCGCGCTCGAGATCCATCGAGTCGAGCATCTGATCCATCATGGCGCGCTCGGCGACCGTCTGGGTGTTTTCGAGCAGACGGTCGGCCAGCGTCGATTTCCCATGGTCGATGTGCGCGATGATCGAAAAATTGCGGATGTGACGCTGGTCGCGTCGAGAACCGTTAGTCATCAAGGGTCTTGTCCATATCCGGGCGCTATTCCCTGCGAAGTATAGCCGAGGGGGCGGCTCCGGCCGGGAGCGGAACGTTTGGCCGCCGCGCCGCTCAGCCGACGTGGTTCAGCAGTCCGAGGAGCCGGCGACCACCGGGGAGTTTGCGCCCAATCTGGTTGAACGCAGTCCGGAGTTCGGGGAGGCGCAGGAGCCACGCCGCGAGGAAATAGGTTGCTCCGGAAACCGCCAGAGCGCAGAGAAACAGCGCGACCTGGGCGAAACGGGAGGCCACGCCGGGCGCGGTTGCAGCCGCCACCGGGTCGCCGAGAAACGCCGCGACCAATCCCATCGCGACCGTCGCGAGGAACGTCTTGCCGACCCACGCCCATTCCGATACGCCTGCCCCGCCGAGCCGCAACCGCAGCACGGCGAACAGGGCCAGCGCTTCGATTGCCGTGGTCAGGCTCAATCCGAAAGCCAGCACCACGTAGCCGAAGCGATCGACAAACAGCACGCCAATGGCGATGTTGAGGATGATGATGGCGATCCCGGTGACCACCGGGGTGGTGGTGTCGTGCATCGCGTAGAAGGCGCGTGTGAGCGCCTCCACCGCCGCATACCCAAGCAAACCAGCGGCGAACCAGGCCAATGCCGGGGTCACGAGCGCGGTGCTCTCGGCGGAGAAGCGACCGCCCTGAAAAATGGTTTGCACAATGGCGGTGCGGAAAAAAAACAACCCCACGGCGGCCGGCAGGGTGAGGAACACCAAGGGCTTGATGGCGCGCGCCAACGTGGCGCGCAACCCCGCCAGGTCGTGCTGCTGGTACAACCGGGACATGGTCGGGAAAATCACCGTCGAGATGGAGAGCGCCAACACCCCGTGGGGCAGCATCAGGAGTTGCCAGGCGTAATTGATGGCCGAGACACTGGCCTCGCCGGTGCGCCAGGCGAGACTGGTGACAACGATGAAATTGATCTGGAAGGCGGCCTGTCCGATCAGACGCGGTCCCAGCAACCGGCCGACATCAGTCAGACCGGGCGCGCCCAGATCGATCCGAGGCGAGTAGCGCATGCCGGAACGAACCAGCCCCGGCGTCTGGATCAGCACGTGGCCGATGGCCCCCGCGACAACCCCAACGGCGACGCCCTTGATGCCCATGGTAGGACCGAGCAGGATCGCGCCGAGGATCGTGCCGATGTTGTAGACAACCGGAGCGAACGCCGGCAGATCGAAGCGATCCTGCCCTTCGAGGATGCCTTTGGCGGCGATGCCGAGTCCCAGAAACACCGGCGAAAGCAGGAGGATGCGCATCGTTTCGGTGGTGAGCGCCTGCGCCTCCGGACTCGCTCCCGGCGCCACCAGGTAGTGCACGATCGGCTCGGCGAACGCGAAGGCAAGCGCGGCGGTGGCGGCGAGCGCGATGCCGGCCAAATTGAGCACGGTGGAGGCCAGCCGCCACGCGTCTTCGCGGCGACCGGCGCCCATCAGCCCGGCGAAGACCGGGATGAAGGCGGAGCCGAAGGAGCCAGCCATGATGATCAGAAACAGCAGATCCGGCACCCGGAAAGCGGAGACATAGGCGCTGGTTTCGATGGAGGTGCCGAACAGGCGAGCCAGAATGATTTCACGCACCAGCCCAAGCGCCCGACTGAGCACGAAGGCGACGGCGATGACGGTCGCGCTGCGAGCCAGCGAGGTCGCGCTCGCCGCCGACGCAGCCGGTTTGCGCCACGCCTCGGGCGACATGGGCACACCTGGCTGGGGCCAGGTCGGCCATGTGCGCGGCGCTCCGGTCGCGGTGGTTCGCTCGCCATTCATCCCGTCGAA
>JADLCW010000006.1 GCA_020847015.1 Thermomicrobiales bacterium
AGGTGTCGGCCCAGCGCAGCAGCCGCCCCTCGGCCAGCGCCAGCAGCCAGTCGGCGCTCTTGCCGATCGTGGCCAAGAGCACGATGCTGAGCATGATGATGTCGGCGCGGCCGGTGTTTTGGGCATCCGTCAGCAGGAAGCCGAGCCCGGCCGACGCGCCGATCAGTTCGGCGGCGACCAGGAATAACCACGCTTGGGCCAGCCCCAGCCGCAACCCGGTGAACAGCGACGGCAGCGCCGCCGGCAACAAAACCTCGCGCGCCAGCGCCGCCCCGGAGAGACCGTAGGCGCGGCCTGCCTCCACCAGCTTGCGGTCGATCTGGCGGATGCCGGCGACGAGCGCGGTGTAGACCGGAAAGAAACCGCCGATGGCGATCAGGGTCAGCTTCGGCCCCTCGCCGATGCCCAGCCACAGGATCAGCAGCGGCACCCAGGCCAACGAGGGGACGGCCCGGATCGCCTGAAAGGTCGGAGCCACCAGCGTTTCGACCCGGCGCGACAACCCGACCGCCAGCCCGGCGACCACCGCCACCAGCGCCCCGGCGGCGAAGCCGACCGCCACCCGCCACAGACTGGGGCCGATGTTGGGCCACAGCAGATCCAGGGCGAACAATTCGCGCAACGCGGCGACCACGTCCAGCGGGGCCGGCAACTGGCTGCGGCTGTAGATCTCCGCGCTCACCACCAGTTGCCACAGCGCCAGCAGCGCCAGCGGCACGATCGCCCCGGCCAGCCGCCCCAGCGGCGGCGAGGGCAGGCGCACCCGGGGCGTCAGCGTGGGGATCAGGGTCCGGCGGTCGATCGCGGGGTCGGTGGATGTCATGGCGTGGTCTCCCCAGACTGGGCGAGGGCGTGACGCCGGGGAACGCCGCCTCGGTTCGGAGCGGCGCAACCCGGCGATTCGAGTTAGCTGGCGGACGTCTCGGCGAGAACCGCCGCGATGAACTGCGGCGCGTAGAGGTCGGCCAACACGGCCGCCACGTCGACGCCCGGTTTGACCTGGTTCTCGGTCTGGAAAATGGGGATCACCGCCTCCAGCGCCGCCGTCTGGTCCGGCCCCGGGGTCGGGTTCAGATCGAGCACCGTCCGCTCGGTCAGCACCTTGGCGGCGACCTCCGGTTTCAGCCTGGACTCCTCGGCCAGGATCGCGACGGCCTCCTCCGGGTTTGCCAGCGTCCAGCGGCGGGCGCGCTCGTAGGCGGCCAGCACCGTTTGCGTCAGCTCCGGGTAGGCGTCGATGAACGCCTCCCGGGCGTTGAGAAAACCGTAGGTGTTGAAGTCGATGTTGCGGTAGATCAGGCGGGAGCCGTTGTCGAGCTCGCTGGCGGCCATGTGCGGGTCGAGACCCGACCAGGCGTCCACCTGACCGCGCTCCAGCGCCACGCGGCCGTCGGCGTGCTGCAAATTGATTACCTCCACATCGTGACTGCTGAGCCCGAAGGCGTCGAGACTGCGCAGCAGGAAGAAATAGGGATCGGTGCCCTTGGTGGCGGCGATTTTCTTGCCGGCGATCGCCGCCACGTCGTTCAGCGGCGAATCCTTGCCGACCACCAGCGCCGACCATTCCGGTTTGGAGTAGAGATAGACGGTTTTGATCGGCGAGCCGTTGGCGCGAGCCAGCAGGGCGGCCGAGCCGGCGGTGGAGCCGAAATCGATCGCGTCGGAGCGGAGGTACTCGTTGGCCTTGTTGCTGCCGGCGCTGAGCACCCACGCCACGCCGATGTTCTGCGGGGCGAGGGTCTCCTCCAGCCAACCGAAGCGGCGCAGGGCGAGACTGGTCGGGCTGTAGTAGGCGTAGTCGAGGCGAATCTGGTCGGGTGCGCTCCGGGCGGCGGCGCGGCGCGAACGCGCTCCATGCCCGAGGGCGAACGGCGTGGCCGCGGCGGCGGCCAGGATGCGGCGTCGTGAGAGGGTCATCGTCCGATCTCCTTTCCCATTTGGATCAGCCCGACGGCGCGCCGCCGGACGCATCATTCGATTTCGGAACGCCGCGCCGGACGCCCGTCCCCCGCGGTTGGGACGCGCGCCGACCCGGTCGCCCGGTCAGGCGCTGGCGGCCGCCGCGTGGCGGCCGCTCCGCTGCGGCTCGAGGCCGAAGCCGGCGAGAATGTCGTGGCGCAGCCGGAGCGCTCCAGCGGTGTCGCCCCGCTCCGGCACGGGGTGAACGGCGCGGACGCCGGCGGGTTGGCCGCCCAGCAGCACGATGCGGTCAGCGAGGCGGATCGCCTCGTCCACGTCGTGGGTGACCATCACCACCGTGGGGCCGAGGTCGCCGAAGGCATCCGCCAACACCTCCTGCATGCGCAATCGATTGAGGGCGTCGAGGGCGGCGAAGGGTTCGTCGAGCAGCACGACTTGCGGCTGCCCGACCAGGGCGCGCGCCCGCGCGGCGCGCTGGGCCATGCCGCCGGACAATTCGTGCGGCCAGGCGGATTCGTATCCGGCGAGACCGACCCGCCGCAGGATGGCGGCCGGGGCGACGGACCCCGCCTTGGCGCGGGCGCCGAGCGCGACATTGGCGGCGACGGTGCGCCAGGGGAAGAGGCGCGGCTCCTGAAAGACGATGGCGCAGCGGGGGTCGACATCGCGCACCGGGCGGCCGCCCAACCGGACCATGCCGGCGGTGGGGGCGTCGAGCCCGGCGATGATCCGCAGCACGGTCGATTTGCCGCAGCCGCTGGTTCCCAGCAGAGCGACGAACTCGCCGGGCGCGATCTCCAGATCGACCCCGGCCAGCACCTCGCGCGCCGCCCGACCGCTGCCGAACTGCTTGCCGATTCCGCTCAGGGTCACCGCTTCCGCCATGCTGGCCGCTCCCGCCGCCCGCCTCCGGGCACGCAAAAACTCCTCATCGGGCATCGATGAGGAGGACGCGCGGCGCGTAGACCGCGGCGAGGCCAACCCTCATCTCCCAGCGCCGTGCTGTCGGACTTAGCACCAACCCGGACAATCGGGTGGTTGCTGGGGCTTCATCGGGCCGTTCCCTCCGCCCCTCTGGATGAGTGTGGTGTGTGCGTCTTCTGTTGTGCGGCGCAATCTACAGTAGTGAATCAAGTTTATCAACAACCTCGGACGAGGTCGTCTCGCGAACGACGGGAGCCATCGGTCGCGATCGCCTGCGACCGGCGGGCGCGCCCAGATCGACCTCGTCACGCCGAGCGGGGCAGGCAGCGCTGCCCGGTCGGGCCGGGATGCGCCGCCTGCGTCGTCATGCCGGAGCCGTGGGTTCGCGCCGGCGCCAATGCAACCGACAAGCCGCTGGCATGTCTCGGGTGCGTCGTCACTCCCAAGGTCAGGGCGTCGCGCCGCGACCGGTCGCAGACGGGCGACGCGTTCCCGCCGGAACCGCTGGCGGTCAACGAGGGAGCGATCCGGCAGCCTGCGCCCGCCCCCGACGCCGGGGCGGCGGGCCGTCGCCCCGGCGTCGGCGGCGGTGCGGCCAGCCCGAGCGGCGGATCGCCCGCGGGCCGACCCCACCGCGGGCGGTGGCGAAGCGCCATCGCCCCGACGACGGAGCGGACGACCGGCCGGGGCCAACCCGACACCGCTATCGCAACGCGCGACCGGGCGGATCGCCAAACGGCGCATCGGGCCGTATTTTCGCCGATGGTTGCGTCCGCCGGTCACCGAAGCCTTTGACAGGGTGGGCAACTTGTGAGATAACGTTTTCGGTTTGCCGACTGGTGCGCGCGTTCGGAGGGAATGCCGCACGTGCAACGTCGGCGGCTGCGGGCGAATCGTGAGGGATTCGACCTGCCGGTTCATGCACTCGCAGACGTGCATGCATCCCGCTTGGGGCCGAGAGGCGCCGGTCGGTGGATGGGCAGCGGCGTTGCCGCCAGCCGTCGCGCCGCGCCGCGTCGGAGAGGGAAGCGGCAATGCTAACCCCGCTGCGGTTTCGTCTTGTTTCGTCGGTATCGGCGATCGCTCTTGGCGCGTCCCTCAGTGGGGGGGCGCTTTTCGTTGCACCGGCTCCGGCGGCGGCCGAAACCGCCGTCTACGATGTCGCGGTGCTGGCCGGACCGAGCGCGGACGCGGCGTCGGTCGGCACGGCGCCGGCCGGGGGCTGGTTGAGCGTCGATGGCGCGGCGGTCGACGGCTTCGTGCCGGTCACGGCCGGCGGCGTCAGCGGCTGGATTCCGGCCGGGTCGGTCGGCGCGGACCCGGGCGCGGAGACCGCTCCGGTGGACGCGGCCCCGGTGGAAGGCGATGGTTCGTGGCAAGACCCGGCGGCCGTTGCTCCGGCAGAGGGCGACGGGACCTGGCAGGACCCGGCGGCTGCCCCGGTGGAGGGCGACGGGACCTGGCAAGACCCGGCGGCCGAACCCGTGGCGGCGGACCCGGCGGCAGCTCCCGCCGAAGGCGATGGGACCTGGCAGGACCCCGCGGCCGAAGCGGCTCCGGTGGAAGGCGACGGCGCGTGGCAGGACCCGGCGGCCGAAGCGGCTCCGGTGGACGCGGAGTATGTGGAGCCAGCGCCCGCTGAGGCGGCGGCCGACGCGCCAGCGCCGGAAGCCGCGCCCGTCGAGGCCGTGTACGAAGAACCGGCGGCCGAACCGGCTCCGCTGCCCGCCCCGGTGGTTTCCGAGGAGGCCGCCCGTTCGGCGGGCGACTCCCCGGACGACCTGAATCCGCCGGCTGGCGAACCCGTCACCCATGCCGCGACCTCCAGCGACCATACGCGCGGTGATGTCCTCGGCATTATTCGGCAGGCCGCCGCCGACCACGGCCAGAACCCGGACGCCATGATCCGGGTCGCCAAGTGCGAATCGGGGTTGAACCCCAGCGCGATCGGCGGCGGCGCATACTACGGGTTGTTCCAGTTCGTGCCGGCGACGTTCGAGGCGACGCCATACGGCGACGGCGACATCTTCGATCCGTGGGCAAACGCCGAGGCCGCCGGCTGGATGTGGGCGCAGGGCCGCAAGGGCGAGTGGTCCTGCCAATAGCGGATGTGCCGCTCATGCGCGCGTGAACCGAGCGCCATTGGTCGACCACTGCCGTGGAGCGCGCCGGCGTCTTGCGCTGGCGCTGCTCCTCGTGTGCGCGCTGATGCTGCCGACCGTCGCGGCGCCGGCCATGGCGAAGAAGGCCGGCGCGACCATCGGCACGACGGTGGCCAGGACGCAGTTGCGCGATGCGCCCAAACGCGCGGCGCGGGTGCTGCTCCGCCTCCAACCCGACACCGAGGTCGCCGTGCGCGGCCGATCCAAAAGCGGGTTTTACCCGGTGTCGTATGGCGGGCTCGACGGCTGGGTGGCCACCGGATCGCTGGCCACCCCCTCCCGCCATGCCGCGCCGGATCGCAAACAGCGCAAGGCGCTCCGCAAGCGGCAGCAGATCGTCGCGACGGCGGGTTTGAATGTGCGCGCCGAACCGCGCGCCCAGGCAGCGGCGGTGGGCGGCGTCCGCAAGGGCGAACCGGTTTCACCGACCGGCAAGCAGATGGACGGTTATCTGGAGGTGACCCAGAACGGGCAAACCGGCTGGGTGCTGGGGTCCTATCTGACCTCGGTCGGCAGCGCCGCAGCCGCAGACCACCAGTACGCGCGCAGCGAACTCATCGCTATCGTGGAAGCGGCCGCGGGCAAGTTCGGGCAGAACCCGGGCGACATGGTGCGGGTGGCGCGCTGCGAATCGGACATGATCCCGACCGCGGTCAACGCGTCCGGCGGGTCCTACGGGTTGTTCCAGTTCAAACCGCAAACGTGGGCCCGCACGCCCTACGCCGAGTACGACATTTTCGACCCGCGCGCCAACGCCGAAGCCGCCGCCTGGTTGTGGGCGCAGGGCGGCAAGGGCGAGTGGGTTTGTCAGTAGCGCATCGCGGCGGGCGGCGCGTTCAGACCCGGGCGAGGCGCACCGCCAGCGTCAGCGCGTCGCCCAGCATGCCAGCGGCGGTGACGGCCGCGCCGGCTCCCGGTCCGGCCACCGCCAGCGGATAGGCGTCGTAGCGGGCGGTGCGCATCGAGACGACATTTTCC
>JADLCW010000007.1 GCA_020847015.1 Thermomicrobiales bacterium
CCCAAGTCGGCCAGATGACGCGTGCAAAGCGGGCCGGCGACCGCCTGCTCCAGCGCCAGTACGCGAATGCCGCGCAGTGGACCGGCGTCCGGGCGGGAAGATGACGTTGCAGGCACGATTATCCTCCGGTGGCGATAGTGGCAGGCGAGTGGCGGCGCGATCGAGTCTGTTCGCGACACGCTACCAGATGACCCATTCGTTCCGGCGACGCTCGATTCGGCGACCGGTGGCCACGCTACGGGTCCGGGGGCAGCAACGGCCGATCTGGCAGCGTGCGCTCCACCGGATCGTCGGTGTGCCGATCGCGGCGCCGCAACGGAGCCATGGACAGATCCGGGCGAACAGTCGAGAGGCGGGTCATGCCGGCACGGCGCACCCGCAGGTAATAGCGCCGTCGCCGAAGTGGACGCGCTGCCGGATTGAACCCGGGCGCTTTGGCAGAGATCGCCCGCTTTGCTCGGCGTCGGGTCGCCGGCGCCATGGCGGCAACCGACGATTGCTCGGGAGGCTTCGCCGTGCTGACCCCAAGCTACTCCTCGGCAGTGACCGTCAGCGCCATGGCATGCTCGGCATCAGCGCCGTCACCGGCCTGCGAGGAGACGACGTATTGTCCCGGCGGCAGATTGACCGAAAGCGAAGCCGATTCACCCGGCGCGAGGTCGGCATCGAGGCTGAAGACATACAGCTCGTTGGCCATCACGAAATTGTGGGGCCGCTCGCCGTCATTGGTGATCGTGAAAACTGCTGGGCCGGCTTTCAGCCGATCGGGCATGCGGATTTGCCATTCGCTCAGCGTTACATCGATCGCGCCGCCGACCGGCCGTGGGGTGGGGGTGGGGGTCGGTTCGCGCGTTGGGACGATCACCGGGGTGGCCCCGGCGGAGAGGGCGCCGCCCGTGCCGGGCGTGGCGAACGTGTCGCTGATCTCGGGCGGCAGCGCCGCCTCGGCAGGGCGCCCTCCAGTCGGTGCGATGAACACGCTCAGATTGGTGCGGTCTCGCTCGGCGTCCTCGGCGAGGAATGCGATGCCGGCATAGCCGGAGGCATCCACTTGGGTCAAGCCGATCGCCAGCGCGCCATTTTCGTCCAGGGCGCCACCGATGTCGCCGCAGACCAACCACACATCTGGCTCATCGACCGAGCGGGCCACGACGATGACGTGCGGCGAGTCGGTCAAGGCGTCCAGCGTCTGCGGCAGCCGGCTGAAGGCCGTCTCGGCGGAAACCCCGCTCTCCGACCCGATGCGATCGCCTTCGGGAACCGTCGCATCGTTCAGTTCGAGATCATCCAGGCGGGCGCCCAAGTCCGCGCAGCGCCCTTCGTAGAGTTGCACCGGGCGATCCTGCGGCGTGACGTCCTGCGCCAACCCGAGCGCGCCTGCCGCTCCCAGCACCCCTATCGCCGCTGCTGCCGCTGTAGCTGTGATTCGCCGCGCCACGCCTTTCCCCCAGTTTTCGACCCCCAAGCGGACCGGCGGGGACCATAGCATAGCGCCGCATTATCCCCCCGCGGCCAGCCGCGCCGCCGCGTCCAGCGTGGCCGCACCGTCGCTCATCTGGGCGTTAGCGCGCTTGACGCGGTCCCAATCAAAGGTCAAAAATCCCTGCTGGGCATCATTCATCGCTCCGCGCACGGCGGCCGCTCCGTCGCGATAGGCGGCGGCGGCCGGTTGCGCGTCGGGCGGAAGATCGGCGGCGACGGCGTTGTCCGCTGCGGCCAAGGCGGCGGTCATGCGCCGGTGGCCGCGCTCGATCTCCAGCAGATTGCGGGACTTGGCCGCTCCGAGGCGCGCCAACTCGTCGGCCTCCGCCGCCGCGGCAGTCAGCGCGGCGGACAGATCGTCGGTGGATGCGTTCATGGGGCCGGGCGACATCGGTTCTGTCACCATCGCCGCGTCGTCGGCGATCCAGGGCAACAGGGCTGGCAGCGCGTCAACATTGCCCAGACGGTCAAGACCCGCCCAGGTGAGCGCGGCGAACAGCAGGAGGATGGCGCCGATGCGGGGAAGGGACACAGGATGTCTCAGTTTCCGATTGCGCGCCGCTCCCGGCGCAGCGCTTCGGCGCGGCAGGGCGGCCGCATCCAAATGATGCCACGCCGTGCGGCCCCAGTGTTGCGAGACACTACCCAGGCCTCTACGCTGCGGACGCCGCTCGCTCGCGCATCGCGCGCCACATCGGAGGATTGCCCGTGTCGCATCCTGACCGTCGCCCGGACGCCCCGCCCAGCGGCGTCGTCATCGAGCATGTTTCGCCCGAACTCGATTGCGGTCGCTTTCCAGTCAAGCGCGAGGTGGGCGATGTGTTCGTGGTGTCCGCCGACATCTTCGCGGACGGCCACGGAGCGCTGGCCGCCGTGCTGCGCTACCGTCGCTGGCACGACGACGACTGGCAGGAAGCGGAGATGCGCTATGTCGACAACGACCGCTGGAGCGCTGAAATCCTGCTGACTGACAACACCCGCTATTGCTACACGATCGAAGCCTTTCCGGATGTCTTCGCCACCTGGAGCGACGGATTGGTCAAGAAGCACGATGCGGGATTGGATGTCACGCTGGAACTATTGGAAGGGCGCGCCATTCTGGTCGAAGCGGGGCAGCGCGCCGACGCGGAGGATGCGGCCACGCTGAGCGATGCGATCGCCGTTATCGACACCGCCGCGCCGCAAGCGACGATCGTGCGCCGGCTGCTGGGCGATGACCTGCGCGAGGCGATGCGCCGCTGTCGCTCGCGCGCCGGGGGCGCCGTGTACGGGCCGGAACTGTCGGTCGTGGTGGATCGCGTGCGCGCCCGCTATGCTGCCTGGTACGAATTCGTCCCGCGTTCGGCCGGAACGGACCCTACCCGCAGCGCCACCTTCGCCGAAGCGGCCGAGCGGTTGCCGGCCATCGCGGAGCTGGGCTTCGATGTCGTCTACCTGCCGCCTATTCACCCCATCGGACGCACGTTCCGCAAGGGGCCGAACAACACTCTGGAGGCGGGGCCGCGCGACCCCGGCGTCCCCTATGCCATCGGTGGACCGGAAGGCGGCCACGACGCGATCGAACCCGGGTTGGGCACGCTGGACGACTTCCGCGCCTTCGTCGCGCGCGCCGAAACACTGGGCATGGAGGTCGCGCTCGACTTCGCGGTGCAGGCCTCGCCCGACCACCCTTGGGTCAGCGCGCATCCGACCTGGTTCACCGTGCGCCCAGATGGCTCTATCCAGTATGCGGAGAATCCGCCCAAGAAATATCAGGATATCTATCCAATCGACTTCCAGTCGGTGGAATGGCGCACCCTCTGGGAAGAACTGAAGCGCATCGTCCTGTTCTGGGTGGAGCAGGGGGTGAAAACCTTCCGAGTGGACAACCCCCACACCAAACCGTTGGCGTTCTGGGAGTGGCTGATCGCCGAGGTGCAGCGTGCGCACCCGGAGACGATCTTCCTTGCCGAGGCCTTCACCCGCCCCAAGGTGATGAAGGCGCTGGCCAAGGCGGGGTTCACCCAGAGTTACACGTATTTCACCTGGCGCAATTTCAAGCAGGAGTTGATCGAGTACTTCACCGAGTTGACCCAGAGCGAGATGGTGGAGTATTTCCGCGGCAATCTCTTCACCAACACGCCGGATATCCTGCCGGTCATCTTGCAGGAAGGAGGTCGCCCCGCCTTCCGGATACGCCTGGCGCTGGCCGCTACCCTCTCGTCGGTGTATGGCATCTACAGCGGTTTCGAACTGTGCGAGAACACGCCCATCCCCGGCCGCGAGGAGTATCTTGGCTCGGAAAAATACGCGATCGTGGTGCGCGACTGGAACGCGCCGGGCAACATTCTGGAGGATGTGGCGCGGATCAATCGCATCCGTCGTGACCACCTCGCTCTGCACGAGTACGCCAATCTGCGCTTCTTCGGGAGCGAGGATGACAACATCCTGTGCTACGGCAAGACCACGGCCGATCTGAGCGACATCATCGTGGTGGTCGTCAACCTGGACCCG
>JADLCW010000008.1 GCA_020847015.1 Thermomicrobiales bacterium
CCGACCTCTCGGGCTCCGCCGAAGGAAATGCTCTCTTCGTGTCGAGCTTGAACCGGTGGGTCGAGTTCCGCATCGGCTCCTACACGTCCGGCTGGCGACGAGTCAGCTGCCCCTGACGCGGGATCGGCACCGAACGGCTTGAGCGCGGAAGGGGCGGGGAGCAATCCCCGCCCTTTCCGCACCCGCCCTAGCCACCACACGCCCACGCACGCCGGGGAGCACGCGAACAGCGAACAGCTAACGACTACACGCTTCCGACTCCCGCCAGCGCGTCGGCGATTGACTCGTCGAGTGGGCGCTCCGCCCCGTCCTGCAGGGCGGCCGCGGCTGCGGCCGCTCCCAGGTTGGCTTCGATCCGCTCGATGTACGCGGCGCGCATCCGCGCCACGCCTGAGCGCACCGGCTCCCCCGTGGCCGGCCGCAGCGCGGCCGCCGCTCCGAACAACCGCGCCCCGCGTCCGTCGTCGCCGGTATCGACGGCCAGACAGCCCAGGTGATCCAGGCACCAGCCGACCCACCAGCGGTACCTGAGCCGATCGGCCAGCAGCAGTGACTCGGCCAGCGCGGTCCGTGCCCGCTCGACATCACCAGCCGGCGCGGCGATCCCGCCGATATTGCCGACGACCATGCAGATCTGCCGCTGATCGCCGAGCCGGCGAAACTCCTCCAGCGCCACCTCATGCACCGCCAGCGCGGTTGCCAGATCCTTCCGCTCCAGCGCCACGATGCCCAGCCAGTGTTTCGCCTTGGCCATTCCCCAGGCATCGCCGGCCTGCTCCGCCAGCGTCTGGCTGCGTTCGAGCAGCGCCTCGGCCCGCGCGAACTCCTGCTCGGCTCCGGGATCATCGTCATGCAGGTCACGCGCCACTTCGCCCTGTGAGATCGCCACATTGCCGCGAACGCGCAGCGCGGCCGCTTCACAGGTCAACGCGCCACTGATCCGGGCCAGCACGATCGCTTCATCGAGGTGCGCCGCGGCCGCGTCGTATTCCCCCAGCCGCTCCTCCAGGTCACCCAGCGCCACCAGTGCCCGGGCTCGCTCGTCGGGTATCTCCTGCTCCCGGTCCAGGAAGGTCTGGAGCCAGCGCCGTCCCTCCGGCGCCCGGTCGTGAATGACCCAAAACGTCCAGAGCGCGGTCGCCAGGCGCAATCCGCCCGCGGCGTCGCCGGTATGTTGAAACCACCGAAGCGCCGCGCGCAGGTTGGAAAGCTCGGCCTCCAGCCGGTCGAGGAAGGAGATCTGATCGGGCCCAAGCAGGTGTGGCTCCGCGTCTTCGGCCAACGTCAGGCACCAGGCGGCGTGCGCCGAGCCGGCCGCGATCTCCTCGCCACGCTCCGCAAGCCGTTCCTCGGCGTATTCCCGGATCGTCTCCAGCATGGTGAATCGAGGGATCGGGTCGGCACTCTCGACCGGTCCAACCAACTGGTTCTCTGCGAGTGCGGTGATTCCCGCCAGCGCCCCTCGCCTTCCGGTCACCGCCACGGCGCTCGCTGCCTCGAGGGTGAATCCGCCGGCGAAGACCGCCAGGCGGCGGAAGAGGGCCTGCTCCTCCGTGGTCAGCAAATCGTGGCTCCAGGCGATCGCATCGCGCAGGGTGTGGTGGCGGGCAGGGGCGTCCGGCGAGCCGGCGGTCAGGATCTCCAGCCGCCGCGCCAGCCGGGGAAGCAGCGCCGCGGGGGTGAATTGGGTGGCCCGGGCGGCCGCCAGCTCGATCGCCAGTGGCAGGCCGTCAAGCCGGTGGCAGATCCCCGCCACCGCGCCGGCATTTTCGGTGGTCAGTGCGAAGCCCGGATCGACCGCCTGGGCCCGCTGGACGAAGATCTGGACCGCGGCCATGGTCGCCAGTTCGCCCGTCGGCGGCAGATGCGCCGGATCAGGGACCGGCAGCGGGAGCACGGCCATCTCATGCTCATCGGTCAGGCGCAACGGCGCCCGGCTGGTGGCGAGGATGACCAGATTCGGGCACCGCGCGAGCAGGCTGGTCGCGATCGTCGCCGCATCGAGCAGGTGCTCGAAGTTGTCGAGCACGAGCAGCAGGTGACGGTCCGTCAGGGCGTCCGCCAGGCGATCGATCGGTGCCCGGCCCCCGGCCTCGGCCAGCCCGAGCGCATCCGCGATCGTGGAGGCGACGAGGCCCGGTTCGCGGATGGCGGCCAGGGGCACGAACCGGGCGCCATCCGCGAAGGTTCCCTCCAGCTGTACCGCGATCTGCAGGGCGAGGCGTGTCTTCCCCACGCCGCCGGGCCCGGTCAGGGTCACGAGTCGGGTATCCGGATGGTGCAGCAGGGCGGTGACCGCCGCCAGGTCATCATCGCGCCCGAAGATCGGCGTTGCGGGAATGGGCAGGCCGAGGCCCGCCGCCGCCGCCGGCGGAGACGCGGGGCGCGGCGATCCGCGCTTCGGTGGCGTTCCCACCAGCGCGGCGCGCTCGGAAGGGGTCAATCCGAGCGCGTTCGCCAGCGCGCGGATCGTTGCCGGATAGGGGTGGCGTTGCTCGCCGCGCTCCAGTTGTCGAACCGTGGCCACGGAGAGTCCGGCCCGGATCGCCAGCGTTTCTTGCTCCAATCCCGCCACTCTGCGGGCACGCCGCAACCGGGCGGCGAAGGAGAGGCCCGAGGGGAAGAGCAACTCATCCGGCGATCGATTCATTCGGCATCCAGCACCATTAAACGCTTTCACGCATCATAGACCCCCCGCCTGTCCGGCGATAGGGAGGAAAAAGGTATCGATGTAGCCCACCTGATCGGGGCGCGCGAGCTCGCGCCGTTCCAGCCGCCACCAGCGCCTCCCGGTATCAGCTACGATCCCCCCAACACCCGACACCTGACATGAAACCTGACGCCTGAGACCTGACGCCTGGAGAGCCCGCTGACATGCGCATCATCGATATCCGCCACATCACCGTTCCCATTTCGTCCAGCATCGCCAACGCCTTCATCGACTTCAGCAAGATGGATGTCTCGGTGGTGGCGGTGATCACCGATGTGATGCGGAACGGCAAGCCGGTGACCGGGTTCGGGTTCAACTCGAACGGCCGGTACGCTCCGCGCGGGCTGCTGGAGGATCGCTTCATCCCCCGTCTCAGGGAGGTCGATCCCGCCGCGCTGATCACCGATGACGGGGAGAATCTCGACCCCGGCAGGATCTGGAACACCCTCATGACCAACGAAAAACCGGGCGGGCATGGCGAGCGCTCGGTCGCGGTCGGGGTGATCGACATGGCCGTCTGGGATGCCGTCGCCAAGATCGAGGAAAAGCCGCTCTACCGGCTGCGGGCCGAGCGCTACCGCAACGGCGAGGTCGACGAGCGGGTCTGGGTCTATGCCGCCGGCGGCTCCTACCAGCCGGGCAAGGGGCTCGATGCGCTCCAGGATGAAATGCGGAGCTACCTTGATATGGGGTACGCCACGGTCAAGATGAAGATCGGCGGCGCCCCGCTTGCCGACGATCTGAAGCGGATCGAGGCGGTGCTGGAGGTTGTCGGCGCCGGGGATCGGCTCGCCGTCGACGCCAATGGCCGTTTCGATCTGAAAACCGCCCTCGCCTACGCCGAGGCGCTCGCTCCCTACGGGCTTCGCTGGTACGAGGAAGCGGGCGATCCGCTCGATTACGCGCTCCAGGCCGAGCTTGGCCGCCACTATGACGGACCGCTCGCCACCGGCGAGAATCTCTTCTCGATGCCGGACGCCCGCAACCTGATCCGCTACGGCGGCATGCGCCCCGACCGCGATGTGCTCCAGTTCGACTGCGCCCTTTCCTACGGACTGGTCGAATACCTGCGCACGCTGGAGATGATGACCGCGCACGGCTGGCCGCACCGCACCGTCGTTCCGCACGGCGGGCACCAGATGAGCCTGAACATGGCGGCCGGTCTCGGGCTGGGCGGCAACGAATCGTACCCCGGCATCTTCCAGCCGTTCGGCGGCTTCGCCGACGGCATCGCCGTGGAGAACGGCTACGTCGGCCTCCCCGCCTCCCC
>JADLCW010000009.1 GCA_020847015.1 Thermomicrobiales bacterium
GTTTCCGGCAGCCCCTCTGCGCGCCGCCGCTACCTCGATCTGACCATCTCCCAGATGAGCTCCGAATACCTGCGGGCGCTGTCGCGGTACACCCGGGTGCTCGAGCAGCGCAACAGCCTGCTCAAGCGACTGCAGCGCGATCGGCTGGCTCCGACGGCTTCGGCGGTCGGTGAACAGCTCGCGTTCTGGGACGAGGAACTGGCCGCATTTGGAGCGACGGTGGTTGCCCACCGACTCGTCATGCTGGAGCGGCTGACGGAACTGGTGCGCGACGAATTCTCCCGTCTCACCGGTGGCCAGCGGCTCGATTTGACCTATCTTCCGTCGCTGGAGATCGGCAGAGAGTCGACCAGCGGCCCGCGCGAGGAACGATTCGAATGGGCCCGAGCCGTCGCCCACCGCGCATTCATGCGCGCCTTTGCCGAACGGCGGGGCGAGGAGTTGCGGCGAGGGGTGAGCGTGGTCGGGCCGCATCGTGACGATCTTGCCTTCCTCGCCGAGGGCGTCGATCTCGGTTCCTACGGGTCGCGCGGTCAGCAGCGATTAGCGGTGTTGGCGCTGAAACTCGCCGAAACGCGACTGATGACCGAACGCGCGGGTGAACCGCCGGTGCTGCTGTTGGACGACGTGCTCTCCGAACTCGATGCCGAACACCGGATGCTGCTGGAAGCGGCCGCCACGAATGTCGGCGCGCAACTGCTGGTGACTGGCGTCGATGCGGGGGGCTGGACCGGATCGGTGTTGGAACGATTGCCGGGCGCGCAGCTCGTCGACGGACAGGTCGGGCTGGAGGGAGAACTCCCGCCAGGCTGAGACCGCGCGGCTATGGCAGATGCGGCAGCGACGGCTGGTCGGCGAACAGGTCGTGCTGGGCGCGGAAGGCGATCCACTGACCGTCCGGCGACCAGACCGGACCGATGTCGTCGAGCGGGGTGTCCGCGAGTGGCGCGATCGTGCGATTGGCCAGCGTCATCACGTAGAGCGCCCCGTCGTCCGCCGAGAAGGCGATGCGGTCGCCATCCGGCGACCAGGTTCCGTCGCGCGGGGACAGGTCGCTGTCCTGGGTCAGATTGACCGTCCGCCGGGTGATCGAATCCACGATAAAGAGATCGGCCCCGTTCTTGCCGCGATAGACGAACAGCAGCCTGCGCCCGTCTGGCGACCAGACCGGTCCGTAGAGCGGCGTGAGCGGCGCCAGCCGAGACGCACGGCCGCTGTCGACCGCGACGACGTAGACGCCGCCCGGGGCGTCGCGTAGTTCAGGAAACAGCGCGTACGCGACCACATCGCCGCCAGGCGCCCAACCAGGTCGGCCGGCGTCGGAAAAGGCTTTCCGGGGGCCATTGGGATGCTCGCCGTCGAGCGGCGCGGTGCTGGCTCGAACATGGGAGAGCTGGGTCCGGCTGGCGCCGTCGCGGTCGATCCGAAAGATCTCGTCACCATTGCCGTCCCAGGCGGTGAAGGCGATCTGCGTGCCGTCCGGCGACCAGGAGGGGGTGTTGTCGGCGACGTAGATCGGAAACTCTTCGCTCTGAGTCTGCTCGACCAGGGGGAATGCCTGCTCCGGCTCGCCGTTCGCGCCGACGATCCGCAGGAGATGAGCGGCGTTGTCGACGACGGCGAGGGTCTCGCCATCCGGCGCCCAGGCGGCGGTCGCGAGGTTCCGTTCGTTGACGATGCGGTGGGCGCCCGTTCCGTCGGATTGGGCGATCCAGAGCCCGTCGGCGGCCGACCAGGCGATGCGATCGCCGTCAGGACTCCAGATCGGCCGCACCGGGGCGGAGCCGATCCGCTCCGGCGCGGCGCCGGCAGGGCGCACTCGAAACATGCCCTCCGGCGCGCTGGAGGCCACCGGAAGACAGCCGCCAACCACGCCGAGCAACAGTACGGCGGCAATGACCGCGAGCGGCGGCGTGACGGCACGGAAACAGGGGACGGCAGGGCTGCAACCGAGCATGGCGGGATTGTAGCGCGACGCTCGCGATCTCCGGCGCAGTTGCCGGGGCGTGACATTTCCCCGCGGTTCAGCCGTACTTGCTGACGTGGCGGATCAACGACGGAGCGGCCGGACGAATCTCTCGTCCGGCCGCCCGCTGCCGATGCGCGTGCTGGCTGGGGAGCAGGGATTCGAACCCCAACTACCTGATCCAGAGTCAGGCGTCCTACCGTTAGACGACTCCCCAATGCGCCGGAGAGTGTAGCACGCCGCTCCATCGACGGCCACGTTCTCAGACCGGTGCGACCAGTTCCTGCACCAGTTCGACCTGCGACGCCTCCAGATCGGCGGTCGCCGCCAGCGAGGCGAACGCGGCCGCCACCGTGTTGCGCGCGAGCACCATGGTGGTGACCGGACCGGCGCCGCCCGGGACGGGCGTGTAGGCGGCGGCGCACTCAGCGACCGAGACGGCGTCGGCGTCGCCGACGATCGTATCGTCGATCACGTTGATCCCGAAATCGAGCACCACCGCCCCCTCGCGCAGCATCGACCCGTGGAGAAGACCAGGACTGCCGGCCGCCAATACGACCAGGTCGGCTTCGCCCAGCAGCCCCGCGAGATCGACCGTCTGGCGATGACACACCGTGACGGTGGCGTCGCGCGCGGTGAGGAGCGCCGCCATCGGGCTGCCGACGACGTTGCTGCGGCCAACGACGACCGCCCGCGTGCCGGCGATGGCGATTCCGTAGTGGTCGAGCAGCTCCAGCCCGCCCTGGGGCGTGCTGGGTCGCAAGGCAGGCAACCCCAGGTGGAGACGACCGGCATTCAGCGGGGTGATGCCGTCGACGTCCTTCAGCGGCGAGAGGTGCTCCAGCGCGAGATCGAGCGGCAGGTGCGGCGGCAGCGGCATCAGCAGCAGCACGCCGTGCACGGTTGGATCGGCGTTCAGGCGGTGCAAAGTCTCGATCAGACGCGCCGGCTCGATGTCGCGGTCCAGATCGACCGCCAGGTGGCGCACGCCGGCCTTGGCGACCAGGCGCTCGATGGACCCGCGGTAGGCGCCGGCCGCGGCGTCGGCGCCGACGCGCAGGGTGGCCAAGGTCGGCTCCACGCCAACCCGCTCACGCAGCAAGTCGGCGGCGGCCCTCGTGCGCTCGCGGATCTCGCGGGCGACCGGCGCCCCACGCAACACCAACGCGGTCATGGCGGCGTGTCCTCCTGAGGTGAACCGGCGGGTCGGGCGGCGAGGCGCGCGCTCACGACTGTCGTTTCCAAACCCGCTTTCCGCGCGGCGAGAAGTATAGCAGGACGCGTCTGGCGACCGACAGCGGGGCGAAGCGGGTCGATGAGGGGGGCGCATCCCGCGTCTGCCGGCGCGCAACGCCAGCGCGCACGCAACAACGCCAGTATCTGCCAGTGCCAGTGGCGAATCGACGGTCACTGGCGTTGCGCTGGCGCAATCGGACGTCGCATTGCCACCTGAGCGATTGACCGGTGGATTGTGGGGACAACAGCTTGACCGACGGACAATTCACTGCTACCATCCGGTCAACGAGTCGCCCGCACGTTGACTCGACGGCGGCAGGGCTGGAGGGTTGCCCGTCCCTCCTGGATGGGGAGAGCGGCGAAGATGGGTCAGCGCAACGTCGAGTTCGGGGTTCAATTGAAGGCGCAGCGCGAGGCGCGGCGGGTGTCGCAGAGCAAGTTGGCCGAGCGGGCGGATTTCGATCACAGCTATGTCAGCCGTCTCGAGAGCGGCGCCCGGATGCCCACTCGCGATGCGGTGGAGCGACTGGCGGCGGCACTGGTGCTCTCGGCGGCTGAAGAAGACGGAATGCTGGCGGCAGCGGGATTTCTCCCGCGGGATGTGGCCAGTCTTCTCTCTGATGAGCCGGCGCTGGGCGAAGTGCTGGAGCTGCTGCAGGACGATGCAGTGCCGCTGGAATACCGCGACAACATGCGCCAGGTGCTGCGGCTGCTGGCCGAGCAGGCCCGGTTGGCGATGCAGGCGCGTCCGCAGAGCGGCATCGGCGTCGCTGCCTGAGCGACAGGGCGGCGGATCGCGCCGCCACCATGTTTTGGGCGAAGCTGGAGAGACCCGGCCGGCGCGATGCGCCACGGCCGGGTTTCCGCTTGAGCGGCGACGGAAATGCGACATGCGTTATTGAGAATGACCCGTGTGCAGACCTCGGGATGATAGGTCATTCATGATGACGTATGAATGCCAGAGCGCTCGGCACGGGAGGACGGCGCAGCGCGGACGCATTCGCTAGAATGGCTGTACGTACATAGGAGGCGGTAGACAGCCGCCGAAGCCCGGGCGACCGGCGAGGGGGATCGGGTGGCCGAGTTTGCGCACCTCCATCTGCACACCGAATTTTCGCTGCTGGACGGCATGGGGCGCACGGCTGAATACGTCGCTCGCGCGAAGGAAACCGGTCTCCACCATCTGGCGGTCACCGATCACGGGGTGATGTACGCCGCCATGGAGTGGCACAAGACCCTGACCAAGGCGGGGTTGCACCCCATCGTCGGCATGGAAGCGTATCTCGCCGAGGGCAGCGCTCGCGCCCGCGAACGCAAGTCGTATCACCTGTTGCTGCTCGCCGAGAATGAAGAGGGCTATCGCAATCTGCTGCGCCTCTCTTCGCGCGCGATGCTGGAGGGGTACTATTACCGCCCCCGCATCGATCTGGACATGCTGGCCGAAAACCATGCCGGCATCGTCGCCACCTCCGCCTGTCTTGGCGGTCCGGTCGCCAACAACTTCCTCCTCGGCCGTCCCGAACTGGCGCGCGACTACGCCGGCAAGCTGGCTGAGATCTTTGGCAAGGACCGCTTCTTCATCGAGGTGCAGGATCACGGCATCAAGGAGCAGTTGCAGGTCAATCGCGATCTGATCCCGCTCGCCCGCGAGTTGGGGCTGCCGCTGGTGGCCACCAACGATGTCCACTATTGCGACCAGACCGACGCGGCGGCGCAGGAATTGTTGGTGTGCGTTCAGACCAACACGACCTTGAGCGACACGAAGCGACTCAAGATGGAGAGCGACCAGCTCTATCTGAAGAGCCCCGATGAAATGAGTCGCCTCTTCGCCGAGTTGCCGGAGGCGATCGCCAACACGGTGCGCATCGCCGAGATGTGCGATCTCGATCTCGGTTTCAAGGGCTACCACCTGCCCGACTTTCCCGTGCCGGGAGGGGTCACGCCGGAGACGTATCTCGAAGACCTGTGCCGAGCGGGCGTCCGTCGCAAGTACGGTCACGATGATGGCGTCGTCGGCGAGCGGCTCGCCTACGAGCTGGACGTGATCCGCTCGATGGGGTTCACCAATTATTTCCTGGTGGTGTGGGATTTCGTCCGCTTCGCCAAGGAGAACGGTATTCTGGTCGGACCCGGGCGCGGCTCGGCGGCCGGCAGCATCGTCACCTACGCGCTCGACATCACCGCGCTGGATCCGCTCAAGTACGATCTGATTTTCGAGCGCTTCCTGAATCCCTCGCGCATTTCCATGCCCGACATCGACATCGACTTCGCCGATGACCGGCGCAGTGAAGTCATCGACTATGTGGTGCGCAAATATGGCGAGGAGCGGGTCGCCCAGATCGTCACCTTCGGAACGCTGGCGGCCAAGGCGGCGATCCGCGATGTCGGGCGAGCGATGGGGCGCAGTTTTGGCGACACGGACCGGGTCGCCAAACTGATCCCGGCCGGCCCAGGGGTGACCATCGAGGGGGCGCTGGAGAAGGTTCCCGAGTTCAAGTCGTTGTACGACGGCGACGGGTCGGTGCGCGAACTGGTCGACATGGCGCGCAAGGTGGAAGGCGTCTCGCGGCATGCATCCACGCATGCGGCCGGGGTCGTCATCTCGCGCGATCCGCTGGTGCCGCACGTGCCGGTGCAGCGCGCCGGCGGCAAGAGCGAAGGCGATCTGACGACGCAGTACCCGATGGGCGAACTGGAAGCTCTGGGACTGCTGAAAATGGATTTTCTGGGGCTGAAAACGCTGACCGTGCTGGGCAAGGCGGTGGAGTTGGCGCGCGCCTCCGGTCACGACCTGTCTCTCGAGACGATCCCGCTGGATGACCCAACCGCCTACGAAGGGTTGCGCCGTGGTGAAACGGTCGGCGTATTCCAACTGGAAGGCGGCATGACCACCCGCATGACGGTCGACGTCGCTCCCCAAAGTTTCGAGGATCTAATCGCGCTGATGGCGCTGATTCGACCCGGACCGATGGAGATGGCGCCCGACTACATCGCGCGCAAGCACGGCCGCACCCCGATCGTCTACATGCATCCGGAGATGGAGCCGATTCTCGCCGAGACCTACGGGGTGGCCCTGTATCAGGAGCAGGTCATCAGAATCGCCAACGTGCTGGCCGGCTTCTCGATGGCCGAAGGCGACGGACTCCGCAAGGCGATGGGCAAGAAATTGCCGGAGGAGATGGCCAAGTACCGCGACCGGTTCGTCACCGGGTGCGTCGGGCGCTCCATCGCCAAAGGATTGGCCGCCGACATCTTCGATACGATCGAGCGATTTGCCGGTTACGGTTTCAACAAGGCCCACAGCGCCGCCTACGCGGTGATCGCCGCGCAGACCGCGTATCTGAAGGCGAATCATCCGGTTGAATTCATGGCGGCGCTGCTTTCATCGGAAATCGGCAACACCGACAAACTGGTGCAGAACGCCAACGAGTGCCGCCGCGCCGACATCGCGGTGCTGCCGCCCGATGTCAACCGAAGCGGCGTCGAGTTCACCGTCGAGCGCGCCGGCGATGGCCGCGCCGCCGTGCGCTGGGGGCTGGGGGCGGTGAAAAATGCCGGCGAAGCCGCGGTGCGCACCATTGTGGCGGCACGCGCAGCGCAACCGTCCGCGGTGTTTGGTTCGCTGGACACGTTCTGTGACGCGGTCGATTGGTCCGCCGTCAACCGGCGGGTCGTCGAGTCACTGGCCAAGTGCGGCGCGCTCGATTGCTTCGGACCGCGCGGGGCGGTCATCGCCGGGTTGGAGGTGGCTATCGCCGCCGGCCAGCGCCGCCAGAAGGCGAGCGCCCGCGGTCAAATGGGGCTGTTCGCGCTGGGCGGCGCGGAGACGCTGGATGCGCCCGCGGCGTTGCCCGAGGCGACCGCCAACCAACGCGAACTCCTGACCTGGGAGAAAGAGCTGCTCGGACTCTACATGAGCAGTCATCCCCTGCACGAGGTGCTCGGAGCGGAGAAGGTAAGCGGGCTGTGCCGCCTGAGCGACATCGCCGAGCGGACTCCCGGGCAGATTGTGAAGCTCATCGCGATGGTGATCGGGGTGCGGCGGGTGGCGACCCGGAACAACCGCACCATGGCGATCGCCGAAATCGAGGATCTCACCGGCACGATGGAGTTGGTCGCCTTTCCGGATTTGTACGAGCGTGCTGGCGAATTGCTGCAGCCGGACACGATTCTGGAAATTTCGGCCAAGATCGATCGCCGCGGGGAGGCGCTGCAACTGGTCGGCGAATCGCTGTCGCGCGAGTTGGCGGCGCTGCCCGAGCGGCGCGCTCCGGCGCGGCAGGTCCACATCACGCTGCGGGCCGGGGCCGATCGCTGGGCGGATATCGAATCGATGCAGGCGGTTGATGCGGTGCTGCGCCAGCACGAGGGCGACGACGAGGTGATCGTCCTTGTGCCCCATCGGCCGGGGCGCATGGTGCGGGTGCGCAGCCGCACGCGCCGGGTGGAATGGGGGTCGGAGTTGGCCGCCGCGCTGCACGCGCTGTCGGCGGTGAGCGCGGCGCAGGTGGAAGGAACCGAGCCGCAGCGATTGGCGTCATAATCGCTCAGGGACCGGCGCCGCTCCCGCGCTCGGTCAGCCAGGCGTGCAGCCGCTCCGGCGACCAGGTGTTGATGATGTGCTCTGGCCGCGCCCACGCCTGGCGCGCCACCGCGATGCCGTACTCCATGTTGGTGAAACCATCGGGGTGATGGGCATCGCAGTTGATGGTCAGGGTGCAACCGGCTCGCAACGCAGCCGCCGCCAGATCGTGCTTGAGATCGAGGCGCATCGGGTCGGCATTGATCTCCAGCGCCGTGCCTGTTTCGGCGGCGACGGCGAAAGCGGTCGGCCAGTCGAAATCGCCCGGCGGGCGGCGCTCGATGAGCCGGCCGCTGGGGTGAGCGATGATGTCCACATTGGGATTGCGCAGCACCCCAAGCAAGCGATCCATGAGTTGTTCGCGCGGCTGACGCAACCCGACGTGCAGCGACGCGACGACGACATCCAGCGCCGCCAACGTGGCGTCGTCGAAATCGAGCGATCCGTCGCGACGCACCTCGACCTCAGATCCCGCCAACAGATCGACCGGTCCGCTGACTGCGGCGATCTCGGCGCGCTGCGCGCGGAGTCGCGCCACGTCCAACCCGCTGGCGATGCCGAGACCGTGGCTGTGATCGGTGATGCCGAGGAAGGCGTAGCCGCGCAACGCGGCGGCCGCGGCCATGTCGGCAATGGAGGCCGCGCCATCGCTCCAGGTCGAGTGGCAATGCAGCTCGCCGCGGATGTCGTCCATGACGACCAGCGAGGGGATCTCCGGATAGCGGTCGAATTCCTCGCCGCCGAGACGCAGCTCGGGCGGAATCCAGGGCAAACCGCGGGCGGCGTAGACCGCCGCCTCGTCGGCGGCCTCCGGCAGCGGCGCCAGGCGCTGCACGTGCGCGGCCGGCCCGGTGGCGCGGACAAGGGTGGCGCCGAATCGCTGCGGCGGCGTGAGAAAGATGTCCGCTTCGATGCCGCTTTGCAGACGCACCCGGAGTCCGCTCTCGAAGCGGTCGACGACCGCTCCCACGATCGGCATCGCGGCGATGCGAGCGACGGTTGCATCGGGATCGGTCGTTTCCACGACGATGTCGATATCGCCCACCGTTTCGGTGAAGCGACGCGCGCTGCCGGCCAGCGCGACACGGCCGGGCAGCGCCTGTCGCAGCGCCGCCGCCAGCGACCGACCCAGCGGCAGCGCCTCGCCGATGGGCATGCGTCCGCTGCGCCCGGCCAGTGTTTCCAGTCCCGAGAGCACCGTCGCTTCCAGCTTTGCGCCGAAACCTTTGGTGGCCCGCAATGCGCCCGACACCGCCGCCGCTTCCAGTTCCGGCAGCGTGGCGATGCCCAGCTCGTTGTAGAGCTTCATCACCGTTTTCACCCCGACCCCAGGCAGCGCCAGGATATCGAGCAGCGAGTGCGGAAAGCGCGCGGTCAGATCGTCGTAGCCGGAGAACGTGCCGCGCTGCAGATACTCCTGCAAGATCGCGGCGATGCCCTCGCCGACGCCGGGGATCTCCCGCAGCGCGCCCGATCGCGCGACATCGGCAAGCGGCGCGTCCAGATGACGGACCGACTCGGCGGCGCGGTGGTAGGCGCGGACACGAAATGGACTCTCGCCGGAAAGCTCCAGCAGCGCACCGTAACGCTCCAGCAGATTGGCGGCATCGGCATTCGATGGACCGGCGGCGCGTTCCATTCTGGTTAGGTTCCGGCGGTGAGGCGGGCGTCCAGATCGGCCTCCGCCTTGCGCTCGGCCGCTCGCTGCAATCGGCGGACGGCGGTTTTCGGATCGTCGGCCAGCATGTAGACGACATCGTCCGGCCGCAGCGCTCGCAGCACCGAGTCGATCGCAGCTGCTTCCGATTCGACGTGGATGACGATCGGCGGCACTTCGTTGGCGGCAATGCCGGAGCGGAGCAACTGGGTGCGTTCCGGCGCGTCGTCCTCGCTGTGGAGCACGCACAGCCCACCGCCGCGCCCCAGCATCCGCCCGGTTTCGTGCAGCTCATCGTCCGGGATCGCACTGGCCCGACCGATGATGCGCACGTGACGCGTCGCGGTCAGACGGGCCACCGCCCGCAGCGGGGCGCGCAGGAACCAGGGCGGAGCCGGGCGATCGACGATGACCAGCGCGCCGCCGATGTCGATCGTGGTGAATGACCCGGGCAGCGCCAGCGGATCGGGGTGATAGAGACGCAGCGCATTGGCGACCGTGGATGCCGAGATGCCGATGCCGCGCGCGACGGCGACCGCGGTCAGCACGTTGGTGGTCAAGAAGCCGACCGCGCCGTCGTGGGTGATCGGGATCTCGGCAAGGGGCAGCAGCGCGTCGGCCGCATGCTCGGTTCCAAAGCGAATATCGCCGTTTTCCACCCAGGCTGCCGCTCCGCCGCGCGCCAGATGATCGCGCATCAGCGGCGTGTCGCGACTTTGGGCGACGAGAATCTGGTTGCCTTCGCCTTCCAGTTCACCGCCCGCCACCGCCCAGTCGTCGGCGTTGAGCACGAAGAGCGCGTCGGGGTGGGCGGCTTCGCGGATCGTGCGCAAGGCGCGCAGGGCACGCAGCGTCTCGTCTTGCAAGAGACAGGCGTCGTTGTTGACGCACAGGTTGATCACGGCCAGCACCGGATAGGCGCCGCGCGGCAAACCCACGGCGTGAACCATGTCCCAATCCAGCTCCTGGATGGCGACATCGAGTTCGCCGGCGCCGAGCAGGCCGAGGGCGCGCGTCCAGGGCAGCAATTCGCCGCGCTGCTTGCGCCCGCCGATGGTGACTCCGCTATCGGTCCAGTGGGCGGTGCGGGCGCCGGCGAATCCGACGATGGCGTCGAGGAGATGAACCACGCTGGATTTGCCGCGGGAGCCGGCGATGCCGATCACCGGCGGCGCGCCGCGGTCCGCCAAACCGCCGGACCAGGCGGAGAAGTCATCGGGCAGCATGGACGATCGGGGGGAGTGGGTAGGCAGCGTCTTCATCGACCTCGCTCGTGGGTACGCGCCTCATCGCGCAGCGCCGCTTCGAGTGCGGGCATGATGGCACGAACCGCCTGACCGCGGTGACTGACGCGGTCCTTCTCCGCGGGGGAGAGTTCGGCGACGGTTCGGCTATCGGGCAGGAGGAAGAGGGGATCGTAGCCGAAGCCATGTTGGCCGCGGGGATCTGGCGCGATGCGCCCGAAGCATGTCCCTTCGGATTCCGCAAGAATCTGGCCGTCGCGCGCCAGAACCACGGCGCACACGAACCGCGCCTGGCGCGCCTCCGGCGGCGTGTCGCGGAGCGCCGCCAGCAGCGCCGTTCGGTTGCGGGCGTCGTCGCCTGGTTCGCCGGCATAGCGCGCCGAGCGCACGCCGGGAGCGCCTGCCAGCGTCGCGACTTCGAGCCCGGAGTCGTCGGCGATGGTCAGATAGCCAGCGGTGGAGGCTGCCAGCGCTTTTAGGCGGGCGTTCTCGGCGAACGTCTCGCCGGTCTCCTCGGGAAGCGATACGCCAACGTCGCCGAGATCGACCAAGCGGAGTCCGGGTGGCAGGAGGCGGGCGAACTCGGCGAGTTTGTGGCGGTTGCTGGTCGCCACCAGCAGGGCCGGGCGCGGGTCGCTCATCGCGCCCTCCCGAGGGGCTCGCCGGCCGTCGCGCGCAACCCGAAGGCGCGGCAGGCATTGCTGGTGGTGATGGTCGCCAGTTCGTCCGGCGTCAGACCCCAGAGACCGGCCAGGTGGTTCGCAATGTGCGGGATCGCGGCTGGGGTGTTGCGCCGGCCCCGGACCCCGGCTGGAATCAGATAGGGGCTATCGGTTTCCAACACGATGCGATCGGGCGGAATGGTCGCCAGCACCTCGCGCAGCCGAGCCGAGGCGCGCCGCGTCGCCAACCCGCCGACGCCGACCAAGGCGCCGCGTTCGCGCGCGAAGGCGGCATAGCGCGCCGAACCATCGAAGCTGTGCAGAACCAGCAACGGCAGCTCCGGTTCGGATTCCAGCGCTGCGATCAATGCTGGCTCGGCTGCTCGCTGGTGGATGATGGCGGGTTTGCCGATCTGCCGCGCCAACCGAAGCTGACCCAGCAGCGCGGCCGCCTGGAGATCGGCCGGCGGACCGTCGCGGAAGAAATCGAGTCCGATCTCGCCGATCGCGACCGGATCGCGCGTGGCTGCGAGATCGGCCAGATCGTCGAGCAGAGCCGGCGTCCACTCGTCGGCGTGACCGGGGTGCAGACCCAGCGCGAACGCGACGTCCGGCGCGGTCTCCGCCAACGCCAAGGTCGTCGCCCAGCGCGCCGGACGATACCCGATGTTGATGAACCGGGCGACGCCCGCGGCGCGAGCCGTCGCCAGCGTCGCCGCGCGATCGGCATCGAAAACGGGGTCGTCGAGATGGGCGTGGGTATCGATCCAGATGGTCTCGGAGGTCGGGGCGCTCACTTCACCGTCACGCTCTTGGCCAGATTGCGCGGCCGGTCCGGATCGTGACCGCGCAGCATGGCCA
>JADLCW010000010.1 GCA_020847015.1 Thermomicrobiales bacterium
ACCCTCGTGCGGGTTCGAGTCCCGCCGTCCGCACCCAGGAACCAGCATCGCAACGTGACCGTGCGAAGGGTTGGCGCAGTGAACTGCGTCGGCCCTTCGGCGTCCTGATCCTCGATTCTGCTGAGCCTACCGCGCCTCCTTCGGCAGCTTGAGCGAGCAACTCAACTCGAGCAGGCGATCCACGTTTCCCGTCGTTTTCGCCTTCCCCTTGCATTTGTCGTGGACACGGTAACCTGGCCCATACAGATAGCCGGTCATCTTCACGACTCGCCCGGGTCCCGCCCCGGCTAATTCACGGCAGCGGTGGGTCACCTCGACGTGCTTGCCCTTGCGTTTCTCGATGCTCGATGCGCACTTCACGAGTGTTCGCGTCCGCACAACGGAGCTGGCGTAGTAGCCATGCCGCGACCACTGCTTGCCCTGCGTCGATACTTGCGCCGCCACAGTCCCCGGAAATGCGGCCCGCGCTCCCAGCAACCCAGCAACCACCCCCCGGCGATTCATTCCTCCCCCTCCGCGAAATGCCTGAAGAGTCGCCCCGAATGCAACGCTTTCATCAAATAGCATCTTCGCGCAACAAGTCTCAATTGTGACACGGCAAATGTATTGTAAGCGTTTAGCGCGCCGGGCTGTTACGCCGTCTTGAACCGCGTCCGGGATCCGATCGACTGGCTACGCCGCGTACGCCTGCACTGACCCGTACGGCGTCGTGCCGACCACCCACCACGCGTGGTCCACGATCGTACGCTCCTGCTGATCCCGAGTCTGCATCGCCAGGTGGCGCAACCCCGCCCGCACCACCTCCGGATGGGCGCTGCCGTGGATCCACACGTCGAGCCACGCGGCGACGGCGCTGGAGAGATGCTCGATAGTCATGGCGCTCTCCTTTGGGACTTCGGCTTCGGCGCCAGTCGCCTCGGCTGCTTCGATGCCTCTACGGTAGGTCGCGGATGCGCCCGCGGCTGCCATGTGCGCGATGCTCGCCGTGTCAACTCTGGAACACGCGCGCCACGCCGACTTCGGCCCCGGGCTTGGGAGGGTTGTTGCCCCGCGGGGTGCGCCCATGTAGGGTTCCGACCCAGCGGTGAATCAGGTTTCGGCAACGAGTGTCCGGCAAGAATGGAGAGGTGGCATGACGATCGCGAATGCGCCCACACATGAGGGCACGATTCCTTTCAAGGGCTACCAAACCTGGCGCCAAGTCGTGGGAGAGGCTGAAGAGCCGGGCAAGTTCCCCCTGCTGTGCTTGCACGGCGGCCCCGGCGCGCTGCACGACTATCTGGAATCAATGGCAGCCATCGCCAACACCGGGCGTCGGGTGATCTTCTACGATCAGCTCGGCTGCGGCCGTTCATCCATCCCGGAATCGAACCCGGAGATGTGGACGGTCGATCTCTATATCGAGGAAGTCGGCGCCGTGCGCACCGCTCTTGGGCTGGATCGCATCCATCTGCTCGGGCAATCCTGGGGCGGCATGTTGGCCATGGAGTACGCCCTCACCCAGCCTGAGGGGCTGATGAGCCTTACCATCGCCAGCTCTCCGGCCAGCATGATTCAGTGGGTGGAAGAAGCCAACAAGCTGCGCGATCGGTTGCCGTCCGAGATCCAGCAAACCCTGCTACGCCATGAGGCCGCCGGCACGACCGACTCGCCGGAGTACGCAGCGGCCATGCAGGTGTTCTACGACCGCCATGTCTGCCGCGTCGTCCCCAATCCGGACTACGTGCAACGCTCGTTCGCGGGACTGGTCGCCAACCCCGAGGTCTATCACACGATGAATGGCCCGAGCGAGTTCCACGTCGTGGGCACGCTGAAAAATTGGGAGATCATCGACCGCCTCGGCGAAATCCGCGTGCCGACCCTGGTCACCTCCGGCCGCCACGACGAAGCAACACCGCTCATCGCCCAAACTGTCCGCGACGGCATCCCCGGGGCGCGCTGGGAGATCTTCGAGGAGAGTTCGCACATGGCCCACGCCGAGGAGACGGAGCGCTACATGCAGGTGATCGACGCATTCCTTAGCGAGATTGAGCAGGCGGCCGCAGTCTGAGAGCCAGTCTGGAAGAGGATCGCGATGAGATAATCGACGACGCGCATCACGATTGCGCGGAGGTCCATTATGCATCGCGCGCGCTTTCCCTCTGGCCTGATCGGCGCGGAATAGACGCTCCTGAAGCCGCCGATCTCCGGACCGCTGCCCAGTGGTCGGCCGGCGCGTCATCCGCGGTGCAAGATCGACCTCGCCATCCTGTACGTGCCGCGCACTGATTGTCAGTGGCGGGCGCTGCCGCACGAGTTCGACCGGGTCTTCGCTCGGTTGGCGCTGGTCTGGGTCGAAAGCGGCTACCAGCGCCGCTGCGCGGAGTGGGTGACCAGATATGGAACTGGCGGGGGGAGGTCATGCAGCACGCGGCTGCACGGATGCGCCCCGTCTGGCTGACGGCGGCCGCCCCCCGCCGCCGCGATCCAAAGGCTTTCGAGCGCCGCCGCACCGAAGGGGGTGGAGCGCACTTTCGCTCGACCGGAGCGCAACTGCGGCCTCAGCGAGAACTGCGAGGCGCCGCCGACCAGCGAGGAGACCTGGATCTACGCAGTCGCCAGTCGCCTTCTCCTGAGGCGACTGATCCGATGACGGCTTTCCGCATAGGCTCCTGGACGTTGCCGAGCGCATCCGCGTGCTCCCAACTCTTGGCGAGCAGCGGCTGGAACGCTCCCTTCTCATCGAATGTCAGGAGCACTTCAGAACGCTGCAGACGACGGGATTCGCGGTGAAGTCGGAAGAGCGCGCCGGCTTTTCAGCCCGCGCATGCCGCCTTTCAGCCCGAAGGTGACTGTGCTGGCGTTCTGTCGCAGCGGGCACAAATCTGGCAGCTCCCGCCCGGAATCTCACCGGATTGCCGAACGCCGTCAACGGCGCCTTGCTGCCGGGGTCGCCGGCAAAAAGGCGGAAGAAACCGCGACGGTGCATCGTGGCCTCGCGCTGCTCGCGAGAGAACGGCGCGAGCCGGCGGTCGAACGCGCGTCTTCGATCTCGCCTCACATCGCCCGCCATCGTGTACCGGCGCCTCATGAAACTCCAGCAACGGGCGCGGTCGCCCCCAATCAGCGCACAATGGATCGGCGATGCGGTCGGCATGCCGGCGAGCGTTCCCGCATCAGGAGGCCCAACCCATGAGCGAACCCACATCCAGGCGCGGCATCGAGGTCACCATCGACCCGCACCGCTGCATCGGCATCGGCAAATGCGCCGCCGCCGCCCCCGGCATCTACACGCTGGATGAGGAGACCGGCAAAGCCGTGCTGGAGAACGGGGAAGAAGCGACCGTCGAGCAACTGTTCGCCGGCGCTCGCGCGTGCCCGACGCAGGCCATCATCATCGAGCAGTTCGGCCGCAGGGTATTCCCCCGTCTTCTGGTTCCCATGTTCGGCGACAAACCGGGGGAAAATGGCGTCAACGCGGGCGATTCGGGCGAATCTGCCAGCTAATTCGCGAGCCGATACAATCGAGTCGCCGCCCGGCGCGGGCGCGCGTGGTTCGTAGAGGAGGCAGCGCCATGTCCGCTCCAGACTCGAGCGTCCGCCGCACCGCTCCCCGTGGGCACCGGCGCCGCAGCTCCGTCCTTGCCTGGCTCGCCGTACTCACGGTCATGTTGTTCGTCGCCCCGACGATCTCGACCGCCGCCCAGACCTCAGCCACGCCGATCGCCGCGCCGCCCTCGCTGGTCTGGACGGAGATCGGCTCCGACGGCCAACTCAACGCCCGCGCCCTGGCGGCGACAGCCTGTCCCGATATCACGATCGACGACCAATCGCAACCAATGGTCGTCCGCGCCTCCGCCACGGCCGATTTCCCCGGCGTCGTGTGCGAGGCGGTCATTCCGGCTAACGCCAAGACAGCCGCCATCGACAGCCAGTCGCTCGCGCTGTTGCCGGACACGCTGACCCGCATTGCCGTCATCGGCGACACCGGTTGCCGCGTCAAGGGTGACGATTACCAGGATTGTGCGAACCCTGAGGCCTGGCCGCTGCAAACGATCGCCGCTCAGGTTGCCGCATGGCGCCCTGAACTCATCATCCACGTCGGAGACTACATCTATCGCGAGTCGCCTTGTCCCGAGGATGCCGGTTGCGCCGGCTCTCCCTTCGGCGACAACGCCGCCACCTGGCGGGCCGACGTGTTTACTCCGCTCGCCGATCTGTTGCCGACCACGCCGTGGCTTTTTATCCGCGGCAATCATGAAACGTGCGCCCGGGCCGGAGTCGGCTGGTTCCGCTATCTCGCTCCAGAGCCCGCGCCAGCCGCGTGCGAACAGTTCACCGCTCCTTTCCCGTTGACGCTGCCGGGCGGAATTCACACCGTGGTGATGGACTCCGCCGAAATCGGCGACGTCCACACCACCCCGGAGATCAACGCGGCGTACATCCCGCAGTTGCAGGAAGTCGCTGCGCTGGCGAATTCCGGCACGTGGCTGCTGACCCACAAGCCGCTGGCCGGCGCCTTGCTCGATTTCGGGCAGGGTGAGCAAGTGGCGACCTATGCCACGCTGCGAGCCATCGCCAACAACGAGCTGCCGCACGGCATCTCGCTCGCGATCGCCGGTCACGTCCACCTCGGCCAGGCGCTGCTCTTCCGTCGCGAGGCGCGGACGCCCACGCAGCT
The DNA here is from genome assembly GCA_020847015.1 of Thermomicrobiales bacterium. Classification (GTDB taxonomy): domain Bacteria; phylum Chloroflexota; class Chloroflexia; order Thermomicrobiales; family UBA6265; genus CADCWF01. The sequence goes on from JADLCW010000010.1 coordinate 4,661, forward strand.
CGTCGTCGGCAACAGCGGCACGCGGCTCGACAAAGGCGAAACGGCGACGTTCGCTGGCGAAGTTCTGGGCGACCCGGATCTCGGTTTAGGATTCATCGACGCCGGATTCGGCTACACCCGCCTGGAGCCCGCCGCCGACCGACTGACCGTCACCGCCGTCGCACTCGATGGCGGCACGACCTGGAAGCTGGTGCTGCCTCGCTCGTCGTAGCGGAACGGACACCGGCGCCCTCCGCGGACGCGACAACGGGTCTGCCCCGAGAGGCAGACCCGTTTCGCTCCAGTCGTGGAACTGGCCTGTGGGCGGCTGTGATACCGCCGCCCACGTAGTTGACGGACTAGTAGTCCATCCCGCCCGGCATCGCGGGCATGGCGGCCTTCTCCTCCGGCTTGTCGGAGATGAGCGCCTCGGTGGTGAGGATCATGCCGGCGATCGAGGAGGCATTCTCCACCGCCGAGCGGGTGACCTGGGCCGGGTCGATGATCCCCGCCTCAACCATGTTCACGTACTGCTCGGAGAGCACGTCGTAACCGATGGTGTTGTCGCCCGTCGAGGCCTGCTTCTGACGCACCATCTCGATGACGACCGCGCCGTCCTTGCCAGCATTGGCGGCGATGCCGCGCAGCGGCTCCTCCAGCGCTCGCCGCAGGATGTTGACGCCGGTCTTGACGTCGCCCGCGGCCTCGACCGTGTCGAGCGCCGGGATGGCGTTGATCAGGGCGACGCCGCCGCCTGGCACAATGCCTTCTTCCACCGCCGCGCGGGTCGCGCTCAGCGCGTCCTCGACGCGATGCTTCTTCTCCTTCAGCTCGGTCTCAGTGGCCGCGCCGACCTTGATCACCGCGACGCCGCCAGCCAGCTTGGCCAGCCGCTCCTGCAGCTTCTCGCGATCGAAGTCGGAGGTGGTCGTCTCAATCTGGGATCGGATCTGATCGATCCGGCCCTTGATCGCGCTCTCCTCGCCCGCCCCTTCAATGAAGGTGGTGTCGTCCTTGGTGGCGACCACGCGGCGAGCGGTGCCGAGATCCTCGATGCCGGCCGTATCGAGACGGCGACCGACTTCTTCGGAGATGACCTGACCGCCGGTCAGCACGGCGATGTCGCGCAGCATCTCCTTGCGGCGGTCGCCGAAGCCCGGCGCCTTGACCGCGAGGACGTTGAGGGTGCCGCGCAGCTTGTTGACCACCAG
>JADLCW010000011.1 GCA_020847015.1 Thermomicrobiales bacterium
CAGGCGACGACCATCGCGGCTGACGGCGACACAGGCGGCCAGCGCAAACAGCGACACGAGCGCCAACGTCGGCGGCGTCGCTTCTCCTACCGGAAGGACGCCGCCGCGCCACCCGGCCAACCAATCGACGACGCCGATAATCGCCGTGCAACTCAATCGCGCTGGAACGGCCAGCGCCTCACCCAGTGGTCGCCAGAGCATCGCGCCGCCGCCGGCTGCCGCGGATGCCGGGAAGGCGATCGTCACCAGCGGCCCGATGATGATGTTGGCCGGCAACCCCGAAAGCGAGATCCGCTCGTTGATGGGCAGTAGGAATGGCAGTGTCGCCGCCTGAGCGGCCATCGTGGCGGCCGCCACACCGCTGACCCAGAGCCAGGGGCGATCGTCGCCGCTCGGCGAGATCAACGTCGCCAGCATCAGCGCCGAGACAAACGACAACCGGAACGACAAACTCCAGATCAGCATCGGATCGACGGCGACCATCACCGCGCCGGCCAACACCGTTAGCGTGACCAGATCCGGGCGGCGACCGGCGCGCACGGCGAGCGCGACCGCCGTCGCCGTCAATGCGGCCCGCAGCGCCGGCGGGTTTAGCCCAACGAACAACGCGTAGACCCAGATCGCTCCACACACGATGACCAACCACGGCCAATGCCGTCGCCAACCAGCGCGGCGACCGGCGACCAGCAACACCGTGGCGAAGGCCGCGAAATTGGATCCACTGACCGCAGTGATGTGGCTCGTGCTGGTGGCCAGGAAGGCATCTTGCCGGGGCCGGGACAGCGCCCGGTCGTCGCCGCTGACGAGTCCGCTCATCAGTGCGCCAACATCGCCCGGCGCCAGCGATTGCATGGCGTCGCTCACCGCATCCCTGGCGTCCGCCATCCGCCGCGCCGGACCAGAGCCGCGCCGATCGACAGCGACCTGGCGGGTGAAATAGGTTGCGCCGCAGCCGCGCTGGCGCAGCAACGCGCGGTAGCGCGACGGTTCGTCGGCGAGCGCGCTGGCGGAACCCGGCAGCCAGACCCGATCGCCTAATCCAGCCCGAGGTTCGGGACCGGCGACAACGCAAAGACGGGTGACTCCGTCGGCTTGCCACTCGTCGCCGGTGTCCGCCTCCGCGACGAGCAGTACGAAGGTTTGCGAGCGACTACCGCGATCCGGTGCGGTGACGACGGCGCCGCGCACCGCCTTGGCGTCATCCACCCACCCCGGCGGCGCCAGGTTGGGAATCGGCTGCTGGCGCACCGCGCCAAACGCCGCCGCTGCGACGATCGACGCACAGAGCATCAACTCGGCGCGCGGCGCCGCCCGCGCCAGCGCCCAAGCTCCCGCCAGCGCTGCCGCGACCAGCGCGGCCGGCCATCCGATCGCCGCCCCGGCCAGCAGCGCCGCGCCGAGCAGGACGCCAATCATGGTCCGAGCGTGACGAGGGGGCGGATTGCGTCCACCATTTTGCGGGAGATGCCGGGAATGGCGGCCAGATCCTCGACCGCTTCAAAGCGACCGCGTTTGGCTCGCTCGTCGAGCATTCGCTGGGCCAGCACCGGTCCGATCCCGGGCAGCTCATCCAGTTGCGCGGCATCGGCGCTGTTGAGATCGATCTTGCCGCCGGCGCCGGTTGCCGATTCGCTCGTCGCGGTCTCGTCGCCCTGGGCTGCTGTGCGCGGCGCCTGGGTCCCGGATGGTCTGCGGACGGCGGTGTTCTCCGGCGCTACCGTTGGTTCGCCGCGCGTGGGAATGAGGATCCGATCCTCGTCGTGCAGCCGGCGAGCCAGGTTGACCGCGGCGAGATCGGCATCGGCGGTCAGACCGCCGGCGGCATCCACAGCATCCTGCCAGCGGGCCGAACTGGGCAACCGGACGAGCCCGGGGGTGGCGACCGCGCCCTCCACCACGACGACGATCTCGGCGGTCTCCGGGGGGTTCTCGATGACGATCGGCGGCGCCGAGCGGTCATCGTACAGGCGAAACAGCGCCCCCACCAGCACCACCGCCGCCACCGCCGCCAGCAGGGCCGCCACGATCCGCGACACGTCGCCCCTCCGCGCTCGCCCAGTGAGTCCGTCCGTTGACGGCGTATCATCCCCGGGCAGACCGTGTCGCGCAAGAGCGCCGGACTGCGGCAATGCGGTAAAATAGGACGCTCGCACAGGGGCAGGCCGACTGGCTTGGTCCCGACTTGGCGTGCCTTGTTCTTGCGTAGCTCTTGAACCCGGAGGGCCGATGAGCCTTCGCCATCTCTTGCCGCTGCTGACCGAGCACCCGCCGCTCGCCGCCGCGTTCGCCGCGCTCGCGCGTCCGGGCGAGCCGGCGCGCCTGGCCGACCGTCCCGCCGCCGCCCGGCCCGCCGTCATCGCTGCCGCCATCGCTCACCACGACCGGCCGACGCTGATCGTGACCGCTCGCGCCGACCGCGCCGATGCGCTGGCGGCCGCGCTCGGTGAATATCTGCCCGACGAGCGTCAGCCGCTGCTGTGGCCAGCTTCGGAAGCGCTCCCTTACGAGCAACTCCCGTTCGATCTGGAGCTATCCACGCGCCGGGTCGCGCTGCTGCACGCCCTGCAACCGTGGCTGCATGGCAAAGGCGCGGGTGCGCCGCCGGTGGTGGTCGCCCCGGTCCACGGTCTGGTGCAGCTCCTGACCCCTCCGGCCGACCTCGCCGCGCACACCCGGACGATCCGTCCGGGGCAACGGCTGGATGGCGCGGGGCTGCTCGACTGGGCGATCGCCCACGGCTACCAGACGGCGCCGCTGGTGCAGGAACCGGGCACGGTGGCGCGCCGCGGCGGCATCATCGATCTGTTCGCGCCCGGGGCCGTGCTGCCCGTCCGCATCGATCTGTTCGGCGACGAGGTCGAGACGATTCGCCATTTCGACCCGTCCACGCAGCGGTCGGTGGAGCGGCTGCGGGAAACCGTGCTGCTGCCGCCGTCGGAATTGCCGCTCTGGCGGCTGCCGGAAATCGCCGCGCCGCTGGCCGACCTCGATGCGGAGCCGCTGCGGGCCGAGGTGGCCGCCGAATGGGACCGCATGCTCGACCAGATCACCGCCGGCGTGACGCCCGATTCGCTGGATCTGTTCGCCCCCTACCTGGTGGAGCGGCCCGCCGTCCTCAGTGACTACTTCGGTTCCGACGCGCTGGTGGCGATCGACGAGCCGGGGGCAGTCGCGCTGGCCGCCAAGCAACTCGGACAGCAGGCGGACGAGTTGTACGCCGGGTTCGTCGAGAACGGCGAATTGCCGCGCGGGTTGCGTTCGCCCATCGCCGCATGGCCGCAGGTGGCGACCGCTCTGCGCACGCGGTCGACGTTGGAGTTGGGTGCGGCGAGCGACACGGCGACGGCGATCGATCTGGGCGACATGACCGAGCCGCCCCACTTCCTGGGACGATTGACCGAATTCGTCGATGAGGCCGCGGCGCGCCTGAGCGACGGCTGGCGGGTCGTTGTCGCTACCGATCAGGTCGAGCGACTGACCGACCTGTTCGAAGAGCGCGACATCTTTCCGCGCAAGGAGAAGCGCCGCGCAGCAGCCGCGTCGGCGTTGCCGCCGGAGCCGGGGGCACTGGAAATCCGCTCCTCCGACGCCAACGGCGGCTGGCTGCTGCCCGACGCCAAACTCGCGCTCTTCTCCGATCTGGAGATCTTCGGGTTCCGCAAGCAATCGCGCCGCCCCGGTCGCCGCGTGCCGGGCGAGGCGGCATTGTTGCCAAGTCTGACCCCGGGCGAGCACGTCGTCCATATCGACCATGGCATCGCCCGCTTCTCCGGTCTGGTTCGCCTCCAGACCAACGGTGTCGAGCGCGAGTACATGCTGCTGGAGTACGCCAAGGGAGATCGCCTCTACGTGCCGGTCGATCAGAGCGACCGCGTTTCGCGCTACTCCGGCGGCGGAGTCGAACCCACCCCCACCCGACTCGGCTCGGGGGAATGGGTGCAGGTCAAGCGGCGGGCGCGCCGCGCGGTGCGCGAGATGGCGTTCGAGCTGATCCAGCTCTATGCCTCGCGAGAGACGGCCGTCCGCCCTCCAGCGGCGCCGGACACCATGTGGGATCACGAACTGGCCGGGTCGTTTCCCTTTACGGAGACGCCGGACCAGCAGCGCGCCATCGAAGCGGTGACCCGCGATCTGGAAGCGCCGGACCCGATGGACCGGCTGGTCTGCGGTGATGTCGGGTTCGGCAAAACCGAAGTCGCGCTGCGCGCCGCCTTCAAGGCGGTCAACAACGGCCGACAAGTCGCGCTGCTGGCGCCGACGACCGTACTGGCGCTGCAGCATTTCACCACCTTCAGCCAGCGGCTGGCGCCCTTCCCGGTGCGGGTGGAAATGCTCTCCCGACTGCGCAACAAAACCGAGCAGCGGAAGGTGCTGGCCGGGATGGCCGACGGCAGCGTGGATATCGTCATCGGCACCCATCGGCTCGTGCAAAAGGACGTGCGCTTCAAGAACCTCGGGTTGGCGATCGTCGATGAGGAGCAACGCTTCGGGGTGCGCCAGAAGGAGGCGCTGAAGCGACTGCGCGCCGAAGTCGACGTGCTGACCATGAGCGCGACGCCGATCCCGCGCACCCTGCACATGGCGCTGGCCGGCATCCGCGACATCAGCATCATCGACACCCCGCCGCAGGCGCGGTTGCCGATCCGCACCTTCGTCACCGAGGCGAACGACAAGCTGATCCGCGAGGTGCTGCTGCGCGAGATGGATCGTGGCGGGCAGGTCTACATCGTCCACAACCGGGTCCACGACATCGATCGGCTGGCGCGACGCCTGCGCGAGCTGGTTCCCGAGGCGAGCTTCGGAGTTGGGCACGGGCAGATGGATGAGGAGGTGCTGGAGGAGGTCATTCTCGGGTTCGTGCGCCACGACTTCGACGCGCTGATCTCGACCACCATCATCGAGTCGGGCATCGACATCCCGAATGTCAACACCATCGTCATCGACAATGCCGATACGCTCGGGTTGACCCAGCTCTACCAACTGCGCGGGCGTGTGGGGCGCAGTTCGAACCGCGCCTACGCCTACCTGCTCTACCGTCCCCAGAAGACCCTCAGCAGCGAAGCGCTGGAGCGGCTGGAGGCGATTCAGGAGGCGACCGAACTGGGAGCCGGGTTGAAAGTCGCCATGCGCGATATGGAGATTCGGGGCGCTGGCAATATCCTCGGCGCGGAGCAGAGCGGGCACATCGCCGCCATCGGCTACGAGTTGTACATCCGCCTGCTCTCGCAGGCGGTGGAGGAAATCCGCAGCGGGACGCCGACCGAAGAGATCGGCCCGGTCACGCTCGATCTGCCGCTGACGGCGCTGATCCCGGCCGACTACGTGCCCGACGCGGAGTTGCGCCTGGCGACCTACCGGCGGGTGGCGGCCGTGACGACTGTCGCGGGACTGGCGGAAATCCGCGACGAGCTGGAAGATCGCTTCGGTCCCATTCCGGACGAGGTCGAGCACCTGCTGGCGCTGATTTCGCTGCGGCAACGCGCCGAAGCGCTCGGTATCGAATCGGTGGTGGAACGGGAGCGGGAAATCGTCATTCGACCGGTCGCCACCGCCGGGCTGGAGCGACGGCTGCAATCGGCGCTGGGTCGGGCGATCAAGGTGACGCCCCACTCGATTCGGCTGCGGCTGCCCGATCTTGCCGTGCCGTGGCAGCAGGCGGTGGACACGGTGCTGGAAGCGCTGGGCGAGCCGTCGACAGCGCAACCGGCAAGTGGAGCCGCTCGCGCCGCCCGCTGACCGCGATCACCGCGCCGCCGGCCCGGCAATGGCGCGGCCATACGCGCGATGGGGCCGGCGACGGTCGTCGCCGGCCCCATCGCGTAATTTGATTCGACCGGACCTTTAGGCCTTGTGGCCGTTCGCGGAGACCGGGGCTTCCTGCCGCACGAAACCGCGCTCGCGCAACCAGTCCACGATCGCCCGCGCGTTCTCAACGGGTGTGCGATTTTCCGTGTCGAGG
>JADLCW010000012.1 GCA_020847015.1 Thermomicrobiales bacterium
AAGCGCCGGTCAGCCTGCATGGCTTGTCGGCCGCCGAGCGCAATGCGATGCCGGCATCATACGGGTGAACGGGACAGCGCGGGCCGCGCCGCGAGTCCCCCATGCCTCCGTTCTCGAACGGCGTGCGCCTCAGCCACGTACTGGTCGTCCGGGTGCGACCGGGCGGCGGTGCTCGCCCGCAAACCGGCCGCCGGAGTCTTCACGGCGTTCGTCGCTCCCGCCATCACCACGAAAATGCTGATTCGCGGGCGGTTCGCACCGGGACCCGCCTGTACTGGGAGTGGGCGGCGCGCAGCGCCTCCGTGCCGGTTGATATCAAGATGGTCGAGCCGAACCGGCGCATCGTCGCGCAATGGCCAAGCGTCACCGCCGTTGGCGCCCCGCGGCGATGACGCCACCTTCGTCGTCCGGCTTCGGCCGCGGCGCCCAGATGCAGAGCACGATCGCCGTAGCCGAGGAATGTGCACTCATGCTGGTCAGACGCAAGGCGCTGCTGGAGCACCGAGTATTGCTGAATCTGGCGGCGGATCGCTTTCCTTAGGGCATCGGACTTCGGCCAAGAATGCTGGAAGGCGCCTCCTTCCGGCCTACGGGGTCGGGGTAGCCGCGACGTCCGTCAGCCCGAATCTATCCAGGATATTCGCCGTGTCCATCTCCGACCACACTTCGGCGATCTTGCCGTCGCAGAAGCGAAAGAGATTGATGCCGGTCCATGTCGTCGCCTCGCCAGTCGGGGCGGCGCCCATGTACGCGCCGGTCTGGGTTCCCTCCATCGTCCAGCGCGCCGCAGCGAATCCGTCGCCAACGGCAAGGACATCTACCGTCGTCGCCATGTCTGGCATCGCAGCGCGCCAGGCCGCCGATCGGTGAAGCAGCGCATCGTTGCCGATGGAGTCCGGACCGATCGCCCAATGGTGCACCAAGTCATCGGTCGTGATGGCGTGGAGCGCATCGGCATCGCCCGCGTCCCAAATTCTCGCGAACCACGCGCGCACCGCGGTTTCAGCCTGTTCGCGCGTCGTCGGCGCACACGCGATGGCGGCCGCGGTCGCGGTCGCGGCTACCGGAGTCGTGGCGGTCGCGGTTCCGGCGATCTGCTGCATCCGACCGATCTGGTCGACCGCCGCCCACGAATCGACCACCTTGCCGCATTCGACCCGGAGGAGGTTGATCCCCTCCCAAGTCACGCGACGCCCGGTCGGAGCGACGTCGTGGAAGGGGCCGGTGTGTGTACCGGAGGCAATCCAGCGATCCGCCACGTAGGGCGAGGCCGTTACGACGAATTCGACGCGGTGCGTCAGATCGGGGAAGGCGTCGAGAATGCGCTGCAATCCGGTTTCAAAATCCGCCACATGGCGTGTGTCATTCAGTGTCGCGCCGTGGTGGATGAGATCCGGGGAAACCAGCGCTTCGAGCGCGCTCCAGTCGCCGCCTGCGAGCACGTCCTGCGACCACTCCCGCGCGATGCGCTCCAACTCTTCATCCGTCGCCGGAGCACAGGCGCTCGGTCCTGTGGCGGGGCTTGCTTGCCAAGCCAGCACCCCACCCATGGTCCCGAACGCGACAAGGATCGCGATCGCCGATGCAAACAACGTCCGCGCGATCATCCGTCCTCTCCTTCACGAGCGACGCTATCGGGTTGTGCGGAAATCGTATCGCGATGCTTCCCGGATGCAACAGCTCACGGTGACGGACTCGCCTTCTCGGCTCCTCAGCTCACGCTTCAGCGCCAGCCGAACTGTCGTTCGAACACATCGCCGGAGACGCGCATTAGCAGCGGCGACCCATGCGGACATACCGCCGGCGCGTCGGCCCCGCCCAATCCTTCCACAAGCGCGCGCATCGCCGGGCGGTCGAGTCGCTGCCCGCGCCGCACCGCCGAACGACAGGCGAGCGAAACAAGTAGTCGCTCTTGCCATCCTTCGCCGTCCCCGTCCGGATCGTCAGCCAGTTCCAGCAAGGTTTGCGCCAGCGCCGAGGAGTCACCCACGCCAACCAGCGCAGAACCAGGATCGTCGTCGAGCACGCCGGGCAGCCGAGGTGCGCCGCGCAACAGGAAGGTGCGGCCGCCGAAGGTTTCCACCTCGAATCCCAGCGCGGCGAGATCGTTCAGACGAGCGGCGAAGCGCGCCGCCTGATGGGAGCGCAGTTCCAGCAGCAGCGGATCGACGAGCGGGCGAGGCGCCGCGGCACGGGCCGCACGCATCCGCTCGTACAGAATGCGCTCGTGGGCGCGATGCTGATCGACCAGATAGAGACCGGCCTCGCCTTCCAGCAACAGCAGTCGCCCCTGCAACTGCCCCACCAATCGCAGCGTCGGCAACCCCGGCGTGGCGATCGGTCCCTCGGCATCGTAGCCGGGCGCGGTTTCCGCGAGCGCCGCCTCGTGCGCCAGCGCGGCGACGCCGGAGAGCGATTTCATCGCCAGCGGAATCGGTCGGCGCCCCAGCGCCTCGCGGAGCAACATCCCCAGCGCTTCGCCGAGGGCGCGCTCATCGCGCAGCCGCACTTCCTCCTTGGCCGGATGGATATTGACATCGACCCGTTCCGGCGGGACGCAAATCGTCAATACCGCGACGGGATGGCGTCCACGCGGCAACAGCGGACGATAGGCGCTTTCCAGCGCAGCCAACAGCGGGCGCGAGAGGGCGGACCGTCCGTTCACGCTCAGGTGCATGGCGCCGCGCCCGGCGCGGGTCGCCTCCGGACCCGCGACGACTCCGGAGATACGCGCTCCGGCAGCGCCGATCGGACCCAACGGGATGAGCGCCGGCGCGATCCCTCGACCATACACCTCGGTCAGCGTCGTCAGCAGATCGTCGGAACCACTCGTCTGCACAGCGACGCGGTCGTCCACCACCAGCAGGAAGCGCGTTTCCGGGGCGGCCAGCGCCAATCGGCGCACGGTCTGGGCGATTTGAGCCAGCTCCGTTCGCGGGCG
>JADLCW010000013.1 GCA_020847015.1 Thermomicrobiales bacterium
CACTTTCGCTCCCGCCGCCAACCGGATCGTTTGCGGAAACTGCGACGACCCGGTCTCGTCGCCCTTTCCGGTCGCGCGTCGACGCCCCGCTGGCTATGATCCGGCGTCGAACGTTCAGCGATCGAAAAGGAGCGAAGTTTGCACCCTATCCGCGTCGGGATCCAGATTCAGCAGCAGCATGCGACCTATCCGCAGATCCGGCGGGCCTGGCAAGAGGTGGACGCCAGCGGAGCCGACACCCTGTTCAACTGGGACCATTTCTTTCCGCTCTCCGGCGATCTCGACGGAGCGCATCTCGACAACTGGACCGCGCTCGGAGCCATGGCGGAGGTGACGGAGCGGGTCCAGATTGGCTGCCTGGTCGCCGCCAACAGCTACCGCAATCCGAACTTGCTGGCCGACATGGCCCGCACGCTCGACCATATCTCCGACGGTCGCTTCATCCTCGGTCTCGGCAGCGGCTGGAACCAACGCGACTACGAGGAGTATGGCTACGAATTCGGCACCGCCGCTTCCCGTCTCCGCGACCTCGACCGCGATATGCCGACCATCGTGGACCGCCTGAATTTGTTGAATCCGGGACCGGTGCGCGGTTCGCTGCCGATTCTGATCGGCGGCGGCGGGGAGAAGGTGACGCTGCGCATCGTCGCGCAGTACGCCACCATCTGGAACGGTCAGGGGGAGCCGGAGGAGTTGGCGCACAAGAACCGCGTGCTCGACGAGTGGTGCGCCAGGATCGGGCGGGATCCGCAGGAGATCGAGCGCTCGGCGCAGATTTTCACCGAGCAGATGGACAAGTTGGACGCCTATCTGGACGCCGGCGTCACGCATCTGATCTGCGATGCCGGCGGTCCGGACTACGACCTGTCATCGCTCCACCAACTCATCGCGTGGCGCGACCGGCACGTCAGTCAGGCGGGCTGAACGCGCGGGGGACCGGTTAATCGGCCGCGTGCGGCATCGCCTGCTGGGTCTCGTAGAGCCGGCGGTAGTAGCCGCCGTGGGCCATTAGTGCGTCGTGGGAACCTTGCTCGACAATGCGGCCGCCCCGCATCACCACCACCCGATCGGCGGTGCGGATAGTGGAGAGCCGGTGAGCGATCACGAGCGAGGTGCGCCCGCGAAGCAGCCGGCGCAGCGCCTGCTGAATCTGCTGCTCGGTTTGAGTGTCGATGCTGCTGGTGGCTTCGTCGAGAATCAGGATGCGCGGATCGGCCACCAGCGCGCGAGCGAACGCCAGGAGCTGGCGCTGGCCGACCGAGAGGCTGGCGCCGCGCTCCTGCACCACGGTGGCATAGCCGTCTGGCAGCGCGGCGATGAACTCGTGCGCGCCGATCTCGCGCGCCGCGCGCTCGATCGCCTCCGGCTCTGCCTCCGGGTTGCCGAAGCGCAGATTGTCGTGGATGGAGCCGGCGAACAGGAAAGTGTCCTGCAGCACGATGCCGAGCTGGGCGCGCAGCGACGCCTGCGTGACATCGCGCACGTCGTGCCCGTCGATGGCGACCCGCCCCGACCAGACATCCACGAAGCGGAGCAAGAGATTGATCATCGACGTTTTGCCGGCTCCGGTTTCGCCCACGAACGCCACCGTCTCGCCGGGGGCGATGTGGAGATCGATGCCGTGCAGCACTTCGGTGTCCCCATAACCGAATGCGACGTCGTCGTAGTCGACCCGGCCCACGATCGGCGGCAGCTCGTACGCCCCCGGCCGATCGCGGACGTCGGGGGTGACGTCGAGCACGTCGAACACGCGCTCGCCGGCGGCCATTGCCGCCTGGAGCACGTTGTACTGCTGACTCAGGTCGCGGATCGGTTCGAAAAAGCGATCGATCAGCGCGACGAAGAGCACCAGCTCGCCGATGCTCAGCGCCTCGCCCAGCACCAGCCGACCACCGACAAGCACGATCGCCGCCGTCGCCACCGCACCGCCCAGATTCACGACCGGAAACAGGATCGAGGACAGTCGGGCTGCGTCGACGGAGGCGGTGAGGTTAGCCTTGTTGAGGGTGCGGAAGCGCGCGATCGTACGCGGTTCCTGGGCGAACGCCTGGGTGATGCGCACCCCGGCGATGCTTTCAGCCAGATTGGCGTTGACGGCCGAGATGGTGCGGCGGGTAGCGCGGTAGGTGTCAATCGCGCGCCGCCTCCAGGCGACCATGAACAGCGCCATCGCCGGCATCACGACGAACGCCAGCAGCGCCAGTCGCCAGTTGGTCCAGAGCATCAGCGCGACGATGCCGACCAGCACCAGCGCGTTGGAGACCACGCCGCTCAACCCCTCGCTGACAAACTCGTTGATGACCCCCACGTCGTTCTGGATGCGGCTCATGATCGAGCCGACGCCGCGCCGGTCGACGTAGCCGATAGTCAGCGTTTGCAGATGTCGAAACATGCGGTTGCGGAGATCGAAGACGACGCGGTTGCCGAGCCAGGCGACCAAATACATCTCACCCCAGCTCGCGACGAAGCGGGCGCCGAGAACGGCCAAGAAGGCGACGCCAAGCATATTGAGCGTGGCGGCGCGGCGCGGACCGGACACCTCGTCGATGGCCATGCTGAACAGCTTCGGCAGCAGCAAATCGAGCACGGTGGCGGCGATGATGAGCGACAGCGCCGCGGCAGCTCGCCGGCGGTAGGGCGCGATGAAGGCGGCCAGCCGACGCACGATGCGCGCATCGTAGGCCTTGCCCAGCAGGTCATCTGGGTCAATCTGGTGCATCAGGCGGCACTCCCGGCCGCGTCGACGCCGCTCCCGATCGATGCTGTCGCCGCATCCCCCGGCCGAATCTGCAAGTCGTACAGCTCGCGGTAGAACCCGGCGCAGCGCAGCAACTCCGCGTGGGAACCGCGCTCGACGATGCGGCCATTCTGCAGCACCAGAATCTGATCGGCGTCGCGCACCGTCGCCACCCGCTGCGCGATCACGAACGAGGTGCGCCCGGTCATCAGCGTGCGCAGGGCATCCCGGATCTCCTGCTCCGTTTCGCTGTCGACGCTGGAGGTCGCGTCGTCCAGAATCAGGATGCGAGGATTTTGCAGGAGTGCGCGGGCAATGGCGATGCGCTGCTTCTGGCCGCCGGAGAGCGTCACGCCACGCTCGCCGACCTCGGTCTCATACCCCTCCGGCATGGCGGTGATGAACTCGTGAGCGCGGGCCGCCTTTGCCGCCGCGACGATCTCATGCAGTGAAGCGTCGGGGCGACCGTAGGCGATATTTTCGCGAATGGAGACGGAAAACAGGAAACTCTCCTGGGGAACGATGCCGATCTGATGCCGCAGCGAGGCCAGCGCCACATCGCGCACGTCGTGTCCATCGACGAGCACGCGGCCGCCCGTTGCATCGTAGAACCGCGGGATCAGGTTGACGATGGCGCTTTTCCCGGAACCGGTCGGCCCAACCAGCGCGATCGTTTCGCCGGGGCGAGCGACGAACGAGACATGGTCCAGCGCATCGCGTCGGGTTCCGGCGAAGGCGAACGATACGTTCTCGAAGGCAACCTCGCCGGCAATCGACCCGAGGGCGATGGCGTTTGGCGAGTCGGTCACGATTGGTCGCGTATCCAGGACGCCGAAGATGCGTTCGCCGGAGGCGATCGCCCGGGCGATGCGACCGACGACGAACCCGAGCCAGTGCGCCGGTTCGCTTTGGAGCGTGGCGTAGCGACTGAAGGCGACCAGCGTGCCGACCGACATTGCTCCCAAGAGCACCCGGTAGCCGCCCAACCACAACACCGCCCCCAATCCAAACCCGGACAGCAGTAGCGTCAGCGGTTCGGCAAAGGATGAGCGGCGCGCCGCGCGCAACTCCTGCTGAAACAGTTCTTCCAGCTCGGCTTCGAAGCGGTCGTTCTCGGCATGCTCCTGGGCGAACGCGCGCACCAGTCGGGCGCCAGCGAGATTCTCTTGCAGCGCCGAGGTCATCACCCCGAATTGCTGCTGGACGCCGAGGTAGAGCGGGCGAATGGTGATGCCGTAGCGCACCGAATAGGCAATCAGAAACGGCAGTGGAGCGATGGCGACGGCGGCCAGCACGGCGTCGGTGCGGAAGAGAATCACGGCGACGGCGATGAAGGTGCCGATCGCCACCACCAGCGGCCGCATCGTCACCACCAGCATGGCGCGAATGTTGTTGACATCATCAGTGGCGCGAGACATCAACTGCCCGGTTTGGGCGGCATCGTAAAAGGCGTACGGCAGCGACTGAAGATGAACGTACAGGGCGTTGCGCAGATCGAAGGCGACCCGCTCGGCGACTGCCTGTACGAGATACGAGCGCAGGAAGGTGAAAATCCCCTGCAGCAGGGTCAACCCGACAATGAGCCCGGCGGCGCGCGCCAGAAACCCGCTATCGCGGCCGACGATCCCGTCATCGATGGCGCGGGCCAGCACCTGCGGAATCGCAAGCTGGAGAGCGAGCGCCGTGAACAGCGCGACGTAGATGACGACGACGCGCCGCCAGTATGGCTGCAGCTAGCTCAGGATGCGCGCCACGACCCGCAACGACAGGCCCCCGTTTCCGCTCTCCCGACCGGACGCAATCCGCGAGCCGCCAGACGCCCGGCGAGCGACCCGTGGACCCGG
>JADLCW010000014.1 GCA_020847015.1 Thermomicrobiales bacterium
AAGTCCGCACTCCACCACCATGAAGTTCGCCGCGGCCGGTTCGGCGTCCCCGACTGGAGTCGGAGTCGCGACTCGCCGCCCGGTCTCACGGGGCGGGTCCGGCGCATCCGGCGGGCGGGGAGCGGCCACGACCATAGCCGTCCCTACGAATCCACTCTCGTCGGTTTGCGGATAACCTTCGCGCTCCCAGCGCCCGAGAATTTCCCGCAAACGTCGCGGCGCAACGAACGCGCTGCCGGCCTCCACCGCCTCGTAGGCGGCTGCCGCCAGCCATACCCACCCGGAGCGACCGGTCGTTCGCGCGGCGGGTTCGAACCGCTCGGCCAACTCGGTCAACAACCGGCGCTCGGCCGGAGTCGCCGCCCGGTCGTTCGCTTCTTCAAAGGCGCGGATCGCGGCGGCCCGTCCTGGTCCGTCGTTCGGCGGCGCGAATGACGTCGGTTGCGGCTCCGGCTGGCGGATCGAATCAGTCGGGTCGCCCGATTCTTCGTGGCCGCTCCCCCGTGCGTCCCGGCCACTGTCGCCATTTTCGCTCATCCCGACGGCGGTCGTCGTAGTTAATTCGTCTTGGTGATACGTCGTGTTGGCCGGAGCAACAGCGGTTGACCGAGCTTGGTTGACCCGGCCAACCAAGGTTCGTTGATTTCGCTGCAAACCAGTGTTGGCGCTTGCAACATCCGGTGCTGAACCAGTGTTGACGGGTGCAACAGAGGTCTCGCCGCTCTCGGATATTGCGCCAGTCGCGCTGTCGGAGTCCACCCGCCCGGATGCCGGATCGTCACCGCTCGCAGGCACAAAAAATTCGCTTGCTGGAGCCGGCTCGACGGTCGCCTTGCGCGCAGCATGCCCGGCCTTGGTGCGGGCCGAGGCGCGCGTCTCCTCGCGCTCGGTCCGCTCGGCAAGTCGCTGCCAAACCGGATGCTGGCGCACCTCGGGCAGGATGCGCGTCCAGACGTTGTCGGCGTCGATGGGGGCAAAGCGGGGCGAGAAGACGCGGCGCACGTAGCGGTACACCGCACGGTCGCGGTCGGCCAGTTCGGTCACCCGCAACACATCGTCGGTGGTCAGCGAGAAATCATCGCCGTGATCTTTGACCCGGTAGAAGTTGTGCGGCACGCGCCAGCGCCGGCCCTGCGGGTCGGTTCGCAGCACCATCTCCTTGCGGATCTCGATCAGGTCAAGGGCGACCAGGATCTTGTTGATCGCGATCAGTTCGGCTCGGTCCTCGCCGTAAAAGTCCGCCTCTCGCTGCTGCGAGGGAAAGGCGTAGCCACGGTGCGGCGACTCCTCGCGACGGTCGGTCCAGACCGTGTAGGAGTTGAGCAACCCCACTCCCTTCAATCCGATGAGGGGAGCATACTGCGTGACCAGCGAGTTCCAGTGCCAGAACCACCCTCGTCGGCGAACATCCTCGCCGCCTCGGGTCGCCTCCGGCACCGGAGTCAGCCCCGGTTCACCTGGTTCAGCAGGCGTCCGGTCATCGCGTCCGGTCATGGACCGACGCCCGCGGCGTCCCGGTTGCGCTCCGACCTTGGCGGTCGGGTTTGCGCATAACCGGATTGACACGCCGGACACAGCGTGACTAGAATGCGGTAGTCGCCCGGGTGCAAGCAACCCTCCCTTGGCGGGGATCACGGCGGCGCAGGGGACGCTTGGCGTACGGGTCGAACGGGCAGTTTGGCGACGGCTGTTCGATCCGCTGCGAGCGTCGGATGAAGTTCCGACTTAGTTACAACCGACGGGTCTGGAGAAAAGTCGGCGTTGGCGCGCCGGCTTTTTTCGTGATGTGCGGCGCATTCGTCGCGGCGTCCGTGTTGGCGCGGTGTTGGCGCACCGCTCCAGGTAAACGCGCGCCCGGCTGACGCCGCCCGTCGGCATGATGCGTGATGGCTTCCCTCCTTCGTCGCCGCGTGGCGACATACGCTCCGTGTTCGCTCCGGTCGTCGCCGACCGGGTTCACGCGTCCGTCGCTCGGCCGAGACGGATGCGGATCTCCTTGATCCCTACGCCCGCCTCGCGCCAGCGCAACACGGCGCGCAGGGTTTCCAGCTCCGCCTCGTCGAAGAGCAAATAGCCGCTCTCCGTGCGCGCGGTCGGCCGGATGATCCCTTCGCGCAGGTAGTAATCCATGTGGGTGCGGGGCAACCCCGTCGCGGCGCGCAGGTCGCTGGTCAGATATAACCGCCGCGCGGGGAACGGGGCGGCGTCGGATGCCCACCGCCCGACCGAGTGGTCGTAGGTGATGGACGGCGTCGCATCGTGGGCGTCGCTCATGCCGGTGCGGTCCTTCTCCAATCGATCGTCGATGCAGTGCGAGCCGCCGATATGACTCTGCAACTGCATAGCGATCATAGACCGCAAACTGAGGGAAGTAAATGGGTTGCCCCGCTGTCACGCCGATGCCGACTCGCGTCGCCCCTATGCGCCTTATTTGTCACAGCCCCGTACGTACAACAGCTTCGGGGTGACACGGACGCACGGCTGCCCTCGGCCCACTTGACACGGGGCGCCGGGGACGCTACGGTTGGTACATACCAAGAACCAATCATGTGTGGTTGGTATTAGCAATCGTGGAGGCCGCGCGATCGACACGCTGCTCGGCGCAGACGCCTTGGTCAACGGATCCGAGCCGCTCTATCGGCAGGTGCGCGCCGCGCTTCAGCAGATGGTGGAAGGGTCGGACTACGAGCCTGGCGACCGCATCCCGTCCGAACGCGAGCTGGCTGACCGGCTCGGTGTCAGCCGGGTTACGGTGCGCCGCGCCATCGAGGATCTGACTCGGCTTGGCTTGCTGGAGCGGCGTTCCACCAGCGGCACCTACGTGCGCAATCCCTCGTTCCTGCGTGACGTTGGCGGCCCGGCGCAGGGGCTCTCGCAGCGCTTGCGGGCGGCCGGTGAACCCAGTTCCCGATTGATCTCGTTCCAAACCACGTCGGCCTCGCGCAAGATCGCGCAGCGGCTGGGACTCAGTCTCGGCGCGCCGGTCGTGCTCAGTCGCCGTCTGCGGCTGGTCAACGGGCAGCCGGTGTCGCTGGAGTCGAGCTATCTGCCGCAAATGCGGGTTCCGGGACTGGCGGCGGCCGATCTGCTGGAAGGCTCGCTCTACCAGATTCTGCGCGAGCGCTACGGAATCGCCATCGGTCCCTCGGACGACATTCTCAATCTCTCCTGGGCGGCGCCAGACGAGGCTGAATTGCTGGGATTGCCGGCTGATTCGCCGGTGCTCCTGTTGCGCTCCACCGTTGCCGACGCCGCCGGCCAACCCATCGAATATCTGGTTTCCGTCAACCACCCGGAGCGTGTCGCGTTCCACGTGGT
Organism: Thermomicrobiales bacterium; assembly: GCA_020847015.1. Taxonomy (GTDB): domain Bacteria; phylum Chloroflexota; class Chloroflexia; order Thermomicrobiales; family UBA6265; genus CADCWF01. The sequence goes on from JADLCW010000014.1 coordinate 3,319, forward strand.
GGGTGATCCCCGGCAGTAGCTGCCCCTCTGGCAGACGCCGCCGTGCGGCGGCGCGCAACACGATTGGATCGCCCGACGCGGCGCGGGCGGCGCAACGAGGAGGACAGGAGTTGGCAACCGATTTCGACCGGGCGGCGCATCTCGCCGGTTTCGAGGCGGCCAACGCGGCGAAATACCAGGCCGCTGACCTGGGCGCCAAATTGGCGACGCGCAATCCGAAGCGTCTCTACTTCGTCGGTCAGGGCGCGCCCAACAAGGCGATGGCCGTCGTCAAGTACTGGGCCGAGCGCGTCTCCACGGCGCTCGATCTGCGCATCTATTACCCGGCCGAGTTCGTCAATCAGAACCCGGCCGCGCTCGACGAAAACACCATCGTCATTCTCGGCTCCCACTCCGGCACCACCCCGGAGACGGTGCGCGCCGCCGAATTCCTGCGCGATACACCGGTCACCACCATCGGCATCACCCAGAAGGCGGATTCGCCGCTGGCCAAGGCGGTGACCCACCCGGTCCTCTACGGCGAAACGCTGGAGGGCTACACCTGCGGCTACATCCTGGTGCAGGCGCTCGTCAGCGCGCTGCTGCAGGGGACCGACGGCTGGACGCTGCACGACAAGATCATGTCCTCCCTCGATGCGCTGCCGGCGGTCACCGCCGACGCCACCGAGGCCAGCGATGCGCGCTCCGTCGAAGAGGCGCGGTTGTTCAAGGATGATCGGGTTATCTACACCGTGGGGGCCGGCCCCTGCTTCACCACCGCCTACGTGCTTGGCGTCTGCGTGCTGATGGAGATGCAGTGGCTCCACGCGCAGCCGCTGGTGGCCGCCGAATTCTTCCACGGTCCGTTCGAGGTGGTCGATCAGACGACCCCGCTGATCATCTTCCTTGGCGAGGACCCGAGCCGGCCCGAGGCCGAACGAGTGGTCCGCTTCTGCCAGAAGTACACCGAGCGCACGATGATCTACGACTCGAAGGATTTCGCGATGGACGGCGTCGACCCCGAGGTGCGCGCTATCGTCGCTCCCTTCGTGCTGCAGGCGGCGGTCGATCGCTTCACCGCACGATTGGCGGTGTGGCACAATCACCCACTCAGCACCCGACGCTACATGTGGAAGACGGAGTACTAGCATGACTCGGGTCGTCGGTGTCGGCGACAACACGGTCGACCGCTACGTTCACCTGGGGACGATGTTTCCCGGCGGCAACGCCGTCAACGTCCCCGTGCTGGCGCACCGTTACGGCAACCCGGCCAGTTACATCGGCTGGCTGGGGAACGATGACGCTGGGCGATTGATCCTCGATGCGGTGCGCGCCGAGGGGGTCGATGTCTCGCGCTGCCGGGTGGTGGCGGGGCCGACCTCCTACAGCACGGTGACGCTGGTCGACGGCGATCGCGTCTTCGGCGATTCGTCGCACGGGGTGAGTTCGCACCTCGCGCTGAACGCGGCCGACCTGGAGTTCGTCAGTCAGCACGACCTGACCCACACCAGCATCTACAGTCATATCGAGGAGGAACTGCCGCGACTGCGCGAGGCGTCGCGGAGCCTCTCCTTCGACTTCTCCAGCGACTGGAGCCGCGACTATCTGACCCGGATCCTGCCCTGGACGGATATCGCCATCCTGTCGTACCCGAACGCGGCGCCGGAAACCATCGCCGAGTTGCTGCGCTGGGCGCACGCCCAAGGGCCGCGACTGGTCGTGGTCAGCAGCGGCGGCGCCGGTTCCTGGGGGTTCGACGGCGGAACGATCCACCATCAGGATATCGTTCCGACCGAGGTGGTCGACACCCTGGGAGCCGGCGACGCGCTGGCGGCGCGGCTGCTGGTCGACTATCTGGGCGGCGCATCGCTGTCGGAAGCGATGGCGGCCGGAGCGGCCGCTGCCGCCGAAGCATGCGGCTGGTATGGCGCTTTCGGCCACGGAGCGCCATTCGCCACCACGAGCGTGGCTGCGAGCGGGGACGAGCGGGACGTCTCCGACGGTTAATGCGCGACGTGCAATGCGTACGCACGATGAAGGAGGTTCGACGATGAGCGCTTCGATCCATAGCCGACGCGGCATTCTGAAACTCGGGTTGGCGGCAGGCGTCGCCGCGGCCGCTCCGGTCGCCCTCGGCGGCCGTATCGCTCCGGCGGCCCGCGCCCAGGAGCAAGTCACCCTGCGCTTCTTCCACAAGTGGCCGGAGCCGGAGCAGATCGCCTTCTACCAGGGGGTGATCGACGCCTTCCAGGCCGAGAATCCGAACATCAAAGTCCAGATGGATGCCGTCGGCGACGAGCCGTACAAGGACAAGATTCGCATCCTGATGGCCAGCGGCGACGTGCCCGACATCTACTTCTCGTGGGCCGGCGAGTTTGCCTGGAAGTTTGCCCGCGCCGGCCGCGCGCTCGATCTGACCAGCGCTTTCAACGACACCGACTGGAAAGACAACGTCGTCAACAGCGCCACCGAACCCTACATGTGGGACGGCAAGCTCTTCGGCATCCCCATGCGCATCAATGCCAAGTTCATGGCCTACAGCAAGGCCAAGTTCGACGAACTGGGGCTGAGCGCACCGACCACCTGGGACGAATTCCTGGCCGTCTGCGGGGCGATGAAGGAATCCGGGCTGACTCCGATTTCCTTCGGCAACCAGTTCCCCTGGGCCTCCTCCCACTACGTGGGCGATTTCAACGCCAAGCTGGTCGCCAACGACGTGCGCATGGCCGACTATCGGCTGGAGGCCGATGCCGACGCGCTGTTCATCGATCCCAACTACGTCGAGGCGCTGAGCCGCTTCAAGTCGCTCAACGACGAGGGCTACTTCAACAACTCTCCCAACGGCATCAGTCACGACCAGGCGCGAACCGCCTTCATCGCCGGCCGCTCCGGGATGATCTATCTGGAGCTGGAAGAGTTCGTCAATCTGGCCGAATCGCCGATGGGGCAGGATGGCTTCGGCTTTTTCCAGTTCCCCTCCGGCACCGGCGGCGCCGGCGACCAGAAGCTGATCACCGGCGCGCCGGACGGCTTCATGATCTCCTCGGCGACGAAATATCCGGAGGAGGCGATCGCCTTCCTGAAGTACCTGACCCTGCCCAAGAATGGCAAGGAATACGTCAAGCAGCTCGGCATCCCCAGCGCCAGCGTGGGCGCGGTGACCGAAGAGAACGCCATTCCGCAGGTGGTCGAAGGCGTGAATCAGATCGCGGCGGCCAGCGGATTGGCGCTCTGGCTGGATACCGATATGAACACGAAGGTGGTCGAGGCCTATCTGCCCGGCTTCCAGGCGCTGCTGACCGGTTCCAAGGATCCGCAAGGGGTGATGGACGACGTGCACAACGCGGCCGTCGAAGCCCAGACGGACCAGAGCGACCAGTAGCAGCGCGCGCCGTGACGAACCGGATGGGCGGGAACCGCGTTCCCGCCCATCCGGGCCGCGCGGCGATCCGCGCGACCGCCGCGGGTCGACCCCCGGGCGCCGACCCCGGAACTTGCCGGGAGCAACGCGATGGTGAGCCGAATGGGGCGCCGCACCAACCTCGCCCCCTACCTGTTTCTCTTGCCGGCCGTCGTCCTGATGCTGGTGTTTGTCTACATCCCGGTCATCGAGAGTTTTCGCTTCAGTCTGTTCAAGTGGAACTCGTTCAGTCCGGAATGGACCTGGGTGGGGCTCGGCAACTACCGGAAGCTGCTGCCGGATCCGATCTTCTGGCAAAGCATCGGCAACAATATCTGGTACGCCATCATCTCGGTGGCGATCCAGGTGTTTCTGGCGTTGATGCTGGCGGCGCTGCTGGAATCGCATGCTGTCGGCCGCCGACTCAGCACCTTCTTCCGCACCAGTCTGTTTCTGCCGGCGGTGCTGGCGATCACCATCGTCGGCGTCACCTGGCAGATGCTCTATCGCCCCGACACCGGGCTGATCAACCAGGTGCTCCACGTCGTCGGGCTCGATTCGTGGACGCGCGCCTGGCTGGGTGAAGAGCGAACGGCGATCTTCTCCGTCATCGCCGTTTCCCAGTGGCAATCGCTGGGTTACCTCATGGTGCTGCTGATTGTGGCCATCCGAGCGGTGCCGCGCGAGCTGTACGAAGCGGCGCGCATCGACGGGGCCGGCATCTGGCGACAGTTCCGCGACGTCACCGTGCCCGGCGTGCGGGAGACGACGCTGGTGTTGGTCATCATCACCGTGGTCGGCGCCTTCAAGGTGTTCGATGTCGTCTGGGTGATGACCGCCGGCGGTCCCAACCACGCCAGCGAGGTGCTGGGCACATTCCTCTATCGCACGGCGTTCCGCGACGATGAGATGGGCTACGCCTCCGCTATCGCCACCATGTTGTTCTTCATTACCTTCGCCCTCGCCGCCGTGCAATTGTGGGCCGGTCGCAGCGGAAAGGATGCCTGACGAGATGGCCAATGTGAAGCCGGCCGCCTCGGCGACCTGGAGTCTTCCGCGCGTGCGCTCCCACCCCGAAGCCGCCAGTCCGCTGATGCGATGGTCGGTCATCGTGTTGTTCGGGGTGTTCACCGTCGTCAGTCTTTACCCGATGATCTGGCTGCTGACCAACTCATTCAAAACCGACTTCGATCTGTTCGAGGCATCCTGGGCGTTGCCCGAGGTGTGGCACTGGGAGAACTATCGGCGCGCCTGGGATTTCGGCATCGCCCGCTATCTGATCAACAGCGTGCTGGTGACCACTGTCTCGGTATCGCTGACGGTGACGGTCAGCCTGATGGCGGCCTACGCGCTGTCCCGCTTCCGGTTCCGCGGTCAGACGGCGTTTTTGTTCTTCATCCTGGGCGGATTGATGCTGGCCCCCGAGGTCAGTCTGCTGCCGCTGTTTCGCATTCTGCAGCAGTTGGGCATCTACAACACCTATCTGGCGATGATTCTTCCCTACGTCGCCTTCGGCATCCCGTTCGTCACCTTCCTGATGCGCTCCTACATCATGGGGTTGCCGCGCGAACTCGAGGAGGCGGCCTATATCGACGGAGCCGGCCCGCTCGGCGTGCTGCGCAACGTGATCGTGCCCTTGAGTCGGCCGATCATCGCCTCGGCGGCGCTGATCGAGGCGATGCGCGTCTGGAACGAATTCATGTTCGCGCTGACCTTCATCTCGTCGGAAGACCTGAAAACGCTGCCGATCGGCATCATGTCGTTCGTCAGCGCGCTACAGACGGAATGGACCGTGGTGATGGCCGCGCTGGTGCTGTCGGCCTTGCCGATGATCGTGCTGTTCCTGGCGACCCAGCGACAGTACATCGAGGGGCTGACCGCCGGCGCCATCAAAGGGTAATGGTTCGCGCCGGAGCGCTCCCCGGCGGGGCGCTCCCGGTCGGGCTCTCTAGGCTTCTGGTGTCGTGCCGGCAACCCCATGATGCGCCCGGACGGCGCACCCTCCCGCGCCTTCGCGGCCGATTGCCCGATGGACAGTCGCCCGGCGCCCCCCTCCAGAACGGATGCGCCGCGAGGTCCCGGTCGGGCGCAGCGTGCCGGCCGGGCAACGAATTGTGACCGGCCGGCAACCGCGACCGCCAGCGGCTACTTCAGCCAGTCCACCATCAGCGAGGCCAGCCAGAGGAATACGCCGAAGCCGATGATGTCCTGAAACGCCGTTTCGAACGGACCGGCCGTCGTCGCCGGGTCGAATCCGAACCGCTTGGACAGCATCGGGATGATGGTCCCCATGAACGCGGCCGTCAGCATGGAAGCCATCAGCGCCACGCCGACCACGATGCCGAAGGGGACATGACGCGACCAAACCGCTCCGATGACTCCCAGCAGCAACCCGCAGGCGAGGGCGATGATCGTCGCCGTCTGCAATTCCTTGGCGAGCTGGCGCCGCCAGCGATTGAGACTGACGTGACCGGTGTCCAGCCCGCGCACGACGATCGCCGCCGCCTGCAGGCCGACGTTGCCGGAGACGGCTGAGATGACCGGCATGAATGAGGCAAGCAAAATAACTTCGCGCAGCACATCGTCGTGACCGGCGATCACCAGCCCGGCGATCAGCTCCAACCCGATCGTACCCAGCAGCCAGGGCAGTCGTAGTCGGGCGACCTGCAGCGGAGACCGGCGATCCATCTCCTCGGCGTCGGTGCCGGCGAGACGCAAGTAATCCTCTTCCCACTCCTCTTCCATGATGTCGATCGCGTCGTCGGCGGTGATCATCCCCAGCAACCGACCGTCGGCGCTCACCACCGGCAACGACAGCAAATTGCGGTCGCGCAGCAGGCGGGCGGCGTCGATGGCGGGGTCATCGGGATGGACGACGGTCGGGTCGGAAATCATGATGTCGCGGATCGGAGCGTCGGGCGGGGCCAGCACCAACTCGTGCAGCGAGAGCACCCCGAGCAGCCGCTCGTCGGCGTCGATGACGTAGACGTAGGCGATGCCGCGCACCTCGCGGGCGACGCTGCGCAGCGCGATGATGGCCTCGTCCACCCGCAGATTGGGAGCGATGGCGACGAATCCCGGCGTCATCACACCGCCGGCGCTGTCCGGCGGGTAGATCATCAACTCGCGGATTTCGGCCGCTTCCTCCGGCTCCATGGCGACGAGCAGTTGCTCCGCCTCGCCACTTGGCAGCGCGGCGACGACATCGGTGGCGTCGTCGGGGGGCATCGCCTCCAGCACATCGGCGGCCTGGGCGCGACCGAGGGTGCGCAGGATGTCGGCGGCGGCGCTCGGAGCCAGGTCGGAGAGCA
>JADLCW010000015.1 GCA_020847015.1 Thermomicrobiales bacterium
CTGCCGCTCGCCGTACCCCGTGAGTTTTCGGTCGCCGCCGGGACTCGACGCCTGCACCTCGTATGAGAGGCCGTAGATGCGCCCGCGCCGCTCCACGATATGGCACGTTTCCTACCCGCGAGCGGGCGCGCGGCGAGGTGCGGCCGGTTGCGCAGCGGGCGCCGCCTCGGCCGATCCGTTCTGTCGCAACCGATCGGCCACGATGCCGGCGGCGGCGAGCAACTCGGCGAGGTTGGCGCGCTGCGATGAGAGCAGCTGCCGCCGCTCTGCGTCGAGAGACTCCCATTCGGCCCGCAAGGCAGCGGTCTCGGGCGGCCAGCGGCGGGCTCGGTAGAGCAGCAGCGCCAGTGGCGCGGCCACGGCAAGCGTCCATCCCAGTGTCTGAGCGCCGGCGAGAACGAATACCAGCCCAACCAGGAACGACCAGAACGCGACGGAGCGCAGCAGCTTGCGCGGCGATGCGATTGCGGCGGCGCGCTCAGCCCGCGCCGCCGACCCGGAATAGGCTGGGACTGCCTTCAACACGGGTTCATAGCGCGTCAGGAATTCGACCAGCGCTCTGCGCGCGGTCGCGGCGTCGCTGTCCGCCGCGCGGCGAAAGGCGGAGATGGCTCCCGACCAGTCCTGCGCCGTGAGTTGCAGGTTGCCCTTCAGCACGAGGGCATCGGCGTATGCGGGGCGCAGCAACAGCGCGCGCTCCACGCGGTCGCGCGCCGAGGCGGCCGCCGGCGAGCGGCCCGCCGCGGCCAACCGCTCGTAGACAACGGCGAGTTGGAACTGAATGTGCGCATTCTCCGGCGTCAGGCGGGCCGCCTGCGCCAACTCGTCGACGGATTCTTCGAGCAGCCCGAGGTTGAAGTAGGCGAGGCCGAGCCCGTAGTGGGCTTCGGCGTCGTAGGGGTCGCGGCGGACGCGCACCCGGAAGCGTCCGATGCGCTCCTCGATCACGGCGCGGTTGAGCAGGGCGGGGTCGAGGCGGGGCAGGTCGGTCCGGATGGCGACGAGCGAGCCGCAGTAAGCGCAGCGGGACGCGTCCGCCGACAGCGGCGCGGCGCAGACGGGACAGGAGAGGATCACCACCGACGCCATCAGGAACCTCCGCTCGATGCGCCTGTTCGCGGAGATAGTATAATATTGATTCACACCTTAGGCGGCTCATTACATGGCCGTCGGGCCGATGGAGTGGGGGTGGCTCCGCGCCAGGACCGGCTTCGCAACGCCGAACGGGTGGCGCGCGGGTGGCGCCGCGATTGGCTGTCGCGCGGCGTTGCCGTCGGGTTTATGGCGTGGCATCATTAGCGGCCGGGGAAGGGTCGCATAGTCTGGCCTAGTGCGCGCGACTGGAAATCGCGTAGGCGGTAACACCGCCTCGAGGGTTCGAATCCCTCCCCTTCCGCCGAAACAGCGCGGTCCCCGGGCAATGTCCCGGGGACCGCGCTGCATCTGCGCCGCCTCGCGCCCGGTCAGGCGCCCTCGGTCATCAGCGCGTCGATTTCCTCGCGCGTCGGCATGGACGGTTGGGCGCCGGCGCGGGTGGCCGCCAGCGAACCGGCGATGACCCCGGCGCGGGCCGCCGTAATGGGGTTCGTGCCGGCCGCCAGCCGCGCCGCGAACGCCCCGCAAAAGGCGTCGCCGGCTCCGGTAGTGTCGACGACCCGAACCGGCGGAGCCGGCAGCCGCACCGGCTCACCCTCCGACAGCACCACCGCTCCCGCCGCGCCCAGCGTGATGACCACGGCTTCCGGCCCGAGCGCCTGCAGCGCGCGCGCCGCTGCCACCGCGTCGTTCGGCCCAACGTGCCGGCCAAGCATCTCGCCCGCTTCCACCTCGTTGACGATCAGCACGTCGATCTGCGGCAGGTGGCGCTGCGCCCCGGCCGCCTCCGGAGTCGCGTTGAGCACCACACGCGCCCGGCGCGCTCTCGCCTCCACGAAGAGCGCCGCCCGCGTCGCCTCGGGCAACTCCAGCGTCGCCAGCACCACCGAGGGGTTCAGCGCAGCAACCGCCGCGCGGGCCTGCTCGGGACCGACCGTCAGGGTGGCGCCAGGCACATAGGCGATGCGGTTCTCGCCGGTGGCTTCTTCGACCGTGATCAGCGTCACGCCCGAGCGAGCCGCGTCGGTGACATCGACAAAGGTGACGTCGATATCGTCAACGAGCAGATCGCTCAGGCGATGGCGGCCGAAATCGTCGTCGCCCACCGCGCCCAACATGGCGGTGGCGGCCCCGGAGCGAGCGGCGGCGACCGCCTGGTTGGCTCCCTTGCCGCCGCCGAAGACGTCGAACGAGCTGCCAGTCACCGTCTCCCCGGCTGCCGGCGCTCGTTCGACCCGGGCGACCAGATCGGTGTTGATGGCTCCCGCGGCCAACACGCGTCCGAATGATTGGTCCACGGAGCGGCTCCTTCACGACCGGATCAGCACTCACGCGCCACGAGGGAAACGATACGAATTGCTCATCATGGGGGCGATTGTCGACCCGACGCGTCGCGCTGTCGAGCGCGGCGTCCGGCGCGTTTCGTCCTCGTGACGCGTCACCGCTGGCCCGTTCGCCCTACGACTTGCGGCGCAGCACCGCCCCCAGCATGGCCCGCCGCAGATCCGTCCAAGCGGCGCGGGCGGCGGCCAGCGCGCCCGGAGCCGGTTCGCGATCGGCGTAGATCTCCTGACTGTAGAGATCGGCGACGATGCGCGCGGAATGGCGGGTCGCCGGAGCCGCTTGTCCCAGGCGCTCGGCGAACTCGATCGGCGTCTGGGCCGGCGATGCGCGCACCCCCCACAACCGCCCGACCCGCAGCGCCCGCGCGTAGAGACCTTCGGCTGCGGAGAGCCCGCGCAGTTTCCATTGCCACACGACCACCGCCGCGACGATCGCCAGCAGCAGCATCCCGCCGAACGCGATGCCGAGCCAGCCGAGCGCCCGGCCCGCGGCATCGAGACTGGGCGGGAACGCGGGCGGGGTCGGGTCGGTGACGGCTGCCGCCGGAGTGGCGGTCGCCTCCGGCTCCGGAGTCGGAGCGGGCGGCTCCGGGGTGGGGGTCGGCAGCGGCGCCGCGCCCGGATCGCCATACTCCAGCGGGTCCTGGCTGGCGGTCGGCTCGAAGGGGATCCAGCCGTAGCCGGGGAAAAAGACCTCGACCCACAGGTGGGCGTTCTTCTCCCGATACAGGTAGCCCTGCTCGGCATCGTCCCAGGGCACCGCGAAATAGCCGGCCACGACGCGCGCGGGGATATTCTGCGAACGCAGCAGCACCGCCATCGCGGAGGCGTAGTACTCGCAGTAGCCCTCCTGGCTCTCGAAGAGCACGTAGTCGACCACGTCCCGGTCGGACGGCGGCGGCTGGATCTGCTCCTCGTAGCGAATGGCGGAGCGCACGTAATCCTGCACCGCCATCGCGGTGTCGAAAACGGAGGGCTGACCGGCAGCGAGCCGAGCCGCCAGTTCACGGGTGCGCGGGGTGACGGTGTCGGGGAGTTGCAGATAGCGGTCGGTCACCCATTCGGGATACTCCTGCCCGGCCGCGCGCAAAGCGTCGGCGGGGGCGGCGCTGAGCAGCCCGACGATGGTGTAGGCGGCGTTGTCCGGCAGCGGCCGGGCGGCATAGATCGCTTCCACATCATCGTAGACGGGGACTTGCCCGCTGACGACCAGCGTCTGCACGCGGCCGTCGGGACCGACCGTCCAGCTCGTGTCGAGGAAGCGGCGCCGCAGCTCATCCGACTGGCGCGCGATCTCGGCGGCCATTCCGGCGTCAGCCGGCAGCGGGCTGACTCCGCCGGCTGCCGCCGGGTCCCAAGCGGCTTGCCGCAGCGTTTGGGCGAACAACCGCAGATCGAGCGGCGCCACCGAAAGATCGCCGCCGGCGAGATCGAATGCGGCCTCGTCGAGTTGGCGCCAGGAGAGCTGGACGTTCGTCTGCTGGTCAGCTGTGAGATAGGTGTCGCGCGTAAAGAGGAGATCGCCCTTGGAGCGCAACACCTCCACTGTGCCGCGCGCCTCCGCCCGATCGGTGAGCACCTGCGGCGACAGGTGGACGGCCTGGCCGCGGGCGAAGGTCATCTGGGCGCTGTAGCGGTCGCCTTCGGCATTGACCGCCTGAAAGGTGTCGCCCACCAGAGTGGCCCAGCCGTGGCCGTCGTAGCCGTCGTAGCGGTGGCCGATCAGGTACGTCGGGCCGGCCGCGCCGCTGGTGGGGCGAAAGATCATCACCGGCTCGTCGGAGAGATCGAGCGCGCCGCCGAGGCGGAACTTGTCGCCGAAGGTCGCATAGGAGCCGCCGCCGAAGTCGCTGTCGC
>JADLCW010000016.1 GCA_020847015.1 Thermomicrobiales bacterium
ATGGGGTCCGGGGCCAACGGCTTCTGCATCGACGAGTTCAACAGCGACAACTTCGACCACACCGGACTCGGCTTCTTCGGCGGCGGCAACATCAATTGCAACAACACCGGGGCGCGGCCGATCTTCGACAATGGCCCGTTGCCGACCGGAGTCGCCAAGTGGGGCAGCGACTGGAAGAAGGCGGTCCAGCACTACTACAACAACAGTGTCAGCTTCGCCATGCAGGGCGAGTGCCCATCTTATCGGCAGAACTACGTCGATCTCGATCCGACCTACAAGGACATGTACGGCAATCCGCTGATGCGAATCACCTTCAACTGGACCGACAACGAGCGCAAGATGGTCCGCTATGTGGCCGAGAAGGCGCTGACTCCGCTCGCCACGGCGATGGGCGGCGATATCCAGCGGGTGACCGACACGGTTACCAACTACAGCATCGTGCCCTATCAGTCCACGCACACCTGCGGCGGCGTGATCATGGGGGCCGACTCCAAGACGTCGGCTGTGAACAAATACAGCCAGTCGTGGGACGCGCACAATGTGTTCGTGCTGGGAGCCTCGAACTTCCCGCAGAACGGCGGCTACAACCCAACCGGCACGGTTGGCGCGCTGGCGTACCATACCGCCGACGCCATCATCTCGAAGTATTTGAAGAGTCCGGGCGCGCTCGCCTGATCGGAGACCAGACGGCGCACACGCGAACGGGCCGAGCCAGAATGGCTCGGCCCGTTCATTTCCATTCGTTTCTTATTGCTGTCCGCCGGACGGGAGACTGCGGATCAGGGGAGATACCACAGAGGATCGTAGGTGACGCCCTGGTACTCCACGATGAAGTGGGTATGCGGTCCGGTGGAGTTGCCGGTGCTGCCGACCGGTGCGATCACCTCGTCCTTGGCGACGGCTTCTCCTACATTGACCCAGATCTCGGCGAGATGTCCGTAGATCGTTTTGAACCCGTTGCCGTGGTCGATCTTTACGTAGTAGCCAAGTCCGCAGTCGCACCACCCGGCTTGTTCGACAACCCCGCCATCGGCGGCGTGGACAGAGGTATAGGCGGGGGCGGCGAGATCGACGCCGTTATGGTAGTTGCAGCCGACGCTGGCGACCCACGGCTCGAACCAGTAGGGGCTGCAGCCAAACCCCTGGGTGAAGGTGAAATTCTCGAGCGGGTATTCGAAGCTGCCGGTGGCGATGCCGAGCGGATTCGCGGCGATATCGCTGGCGACGCCCGCAGCGGTGTCGTCGCCGTTGGGCGACGGGGGCTGGTTGGCTCCGACGAGGAAGTCACCGATCACCCAGCCGGTCACGCCGCTGTCGGTGATGAGATACCACGGGTTGCCCAGCGGGTCGGACGTCGGTCCATCCATCACCTGGACAACGTCGCCCTCCGGCACGGCGCCAATGCGTTCGGCGTCCGGTGCGCCATCGGCGCGCATGTTGACCCCAGTCCCGTCATCAGTAGCGACCTGGGCGAACTGGTTGGGCGTGAAAACCGGGCCGCTCTTGCCCGGCGCGTCGTTGCTGACGCCGGCGTCTGCGACGCGTTCGGCCACATCGGCACGGATCTGATCGCCCAGATCGGCAGCGTCGGCCGGGGCCAGGAAATCGCCGCTGACCCAGCCGTCGACGCCGGCGGCGCTGACCGGCCACCAGCGACTGCCGTCGACATAGATCGTATCCGCCTGGTCGATGCGCAAATCGACAACCTGATTGTAGACAAGAGTGGAGATCGCCTCGGCGGCCGTTCCCGGATCGGAGCGCAGATTCACGCCGTCCGGTTCGGACACCAGCGCCAGCGCATCGGTCAGCGCGGCCGGGAGCAGCTCCTGCACGCCGCCAGTTCCACCGGCGGCGGCTTCGGGAGCCGCAGGCGGCGCGGCATTTGCCGAATCCCAGCCGTCGATCTCGAGATAGAACCCGGCGACCCATCCGTCGCCCAGGTCGGACGCAACCGGCCACCAGCGAGTTTCACCGTCGCTATCGTAGACCGTATCGTAGGCGTTGGTGCGTAGGTCGACGGCGGCGCCATCGGGCAAGACGCCGAGAATGCCCGACCCGTAGAGCGGCTCGTCGCGCAACACGACGCCGTCCTCGCTGTGGGCGATGCGGCCCGAGCTGGCGGCTCCGGCCTGGGGCGTGCCGACGAGCGGCAATGGGGTGACCGCGGCCACCAGCAACGTCGCCGCCACGATCGCCCCGAGGGCGCCTCGCCGCGGACGGCGGCTTCCCCCTGGGTGGCGCATTGTCCTTCCCTCCTCAGCGCGCGCCATCGGTTCCATCCGGCGGGAGCGAACCCGCGTACGAATCGGATGGAGCCATGCCGTCCCCAACGGCTGGCGCTTCCGTGTGACCACCCGCCGATCTGGACAGGCAGCCGCCCGGCGACCGGATCGAGGTCGCCGAACCCGACGGCGCGGGAGCCGTGCGGGGACGAACGCGGGACTGTGGCGGGGTTAGGCTGGAGCCAGGCGCTGAGGAGGCGGAGAACTCCCGGAATTCCCTGACCACCTGCACGATACCACTGTCCGTTCACCCACGCAAGCAAACGAGCACAACCGCCTAACGGACGATGCCAGAGTGCGTTTTGCGGTTAATTATTGTGCCAAGTTGGCACGCATCAAGCGAGGCGGGAACTCATGCACGCCATCAGGAGAGGTGACGCGCTCTGCTATACTGCTCGGCCAGTCACCGGCCAGCGTGCGGCCCCGAATGGGGATCGCGCGCTTGTGGCTGTGTGCCGTGCCGCGAATCGGCATCCACGATCGCATGCCGAAAGAAGGGACAACCTGGCGTGAAGTTGACTGTCGAGCGGTTGCCTGAAAGCCGCGTCGTACTCGAGATCGCATCCGACGACGAAGAATTCGCCAAGGCGATGGAGCGCGCCTACCGGCGAGTGGGCCAGCAGGTGTCGCTCCAGGGATTTCGCAAGGGCAAGGCGCCGCGGGCGATGATCGAGCGCGCCTATGGCCGCCAAATCTTCCTCGAAGAGGCGCACCGTCTGCTGATGGACGATCTGTATCGGCAGGCGCTGGAGGAAGCCGCGGTGCGCCCGGTGGGCGAGCCGGAGGTCGAGATCACCGAGATCGAACCGCTCGCGTTCAAGGTTGTCGTGCCGGTCTATCCCGAAGTGGAAGCGGGAGCCTACACGGACGTGCGGGTGGAGCCGATCGACGCGGCGGTGGACGAGGCGGCGGTCGACGAGGAGATCGGTCGGCTGCGCAAGGCGAATAGCCCGTGGGTCGACCCCGAGAGCGAGGGGATGGAGGTCGGGCCGGATCTGGTGCTGACGCCGAAGACCCGCACCGCTCGCGAAGGCGATCAGGTCACCATCGACTACGAAGTGTTCGAGGAAGGCGACGAGGAGACCGTCGAGCGCGAGGAAGACGCCCAGTTCGTACTTGGCGAGAGCGGTTTGCTGGAGCGGCTGGAACGCGAAATCGAACACCTGCACGTCGGCGAAACGGCCGAGTTCACCGCCGAATTCGCAGAGGACGACGCGGTGGTCGATCCCGGGCTGCGCGGGAAGACGATGCATTACCGGGTCGCGCTGAAAGGTCTCAAGGAGCGCGATCTGCTGCCGATGGACGATGAGTTCGCCCGCACCGTCGGCGAGACGGAGACGCTGGCCGAATTGCGCGACCAGGTTCGGCAAGCCGTCCACCAGGAGCGCACCGGCAATGCCCGCGCCGAGGTGTTGACCAAGGCGATCGCCGCAATGGCCGAAGCGGCCACGATCGACCTGCCGGCAGCGATGATCGACGAGCAGGTGGGCGAAGACGTGACGGCCATGCGGCAGCGGTTGGCCCAGCGCGGACTGGCGCTGGAGGCCTATTTGCGCATGACCGACCAAACCGAAGAGGATCTCCGCGGTGAGCTGCGTGGCGAGGCCGAGCGCAAGCTGCGCCAGTCGCTGCTGTTGCAGGAGCTGGCCCGCCGCGAAGAGATCGCGGTGGATGAGACCGAGCTGGATGCGGCGGTGGCGCGGATGGTGGCCGGCGCCGCCGGGGCGCGCGAACCGGAGCAGGCCGCGCAGTTCTTCCGCAGCGACTACGTGCGCCGCTCGCTGCGCAACGAGTTGTTCGACCGCGCCTTGCAGGACCGCCTGATCGACATCGTGACCGAAGGACGAGGCGCGGTGATCAATCCATGGGAGCCGCCGGCGGCCGTGGAAGCCGAAACCGAAGCGAACGCGCCGGAGAGCGATGCGGAACCAGCGGCTGAAACCGCTGCGGTCGCTGAGACGACCCCGGCCGACGCCGAGGCCGTGGAGACGACCCCGGCCGGCGGCGCGTAGGCGTTCGCAACCTCGAAACTCCTCCCGCCGCAACCACTGCGCGCGGAACGCGACGAACCCCGACCGCCTCTCGCGATCGGGGTTCGCGCGTGGTTGACCGCTGGCGACCGCTTGACAGATGCATTCGTGCCCAAGATAGTTAGGGCAGTTCGGTTTCGTTGCCGACCAGCCCGACTGGGGCTCCCACGCGGGGAGCGCCTGCAACCGGCTGCTACAACAGATCACTTCCCGGATCGATGTCGGGGTCGCGATCGCGACGCATCCCGGCGGCTGCCCCGTCCGTAGCGTGCGGATGGCAGGGCGCCGCGGTTCGACATCGTCGCGCCCGGAACCGGGCACGCTGAATCGCGCCATTGCACAGAGTGGCGTTCCCGCGCGGGGACCCGCGGCAGTGGGCGTTGCATCGCCAACGGCGGCGAGCGGAGGAGGAACCGAAATGTTCGAACGACGTGCGACGCGACGACGCGTGCTGGGCGGGCTGGCGGCGGGGTCGCTGGCGGGAGCCGCGGGGCTGGCGCTGCCTCGGGCGCGCTCGACGACGTTCGCCGCGCCGGCGGTGTTGCAGGGCGCCGACCTCCGCATCTGGGCGCTCAAAACCTATGTCGAGCCGACCAATGAAGCCATCGAGGCCAGCGTCCAGCGCTGGGCCGAAAAGAACAACGCCACCGCGAAAGTCGAGTATTTCACGTTCGAAGACATGCAGACCAAATATGTCGCGGCCATCGAGAATGGCAATACGCCGGATATTGGCCAGCTTGAAACGGGCGCGCCAGCGCGATTTGCCGGTATGGGCCAGTTGCTCGATCTGACGAAGTTCGCCGCCGAGATCGCCTCCGAGGTCGGCACGGCCCCCGAGCATGTCGCCCCGGTGACCAAAGTCGGCGATGTCGTCTACGCCATGCCGTGGTATGTCATGCCGGCGTTTTGGTACGTCTGGCGCGACGTCCTGGACGCGGCCGGGGTCGATCTGCCCAAAACCTACGACGACGCCATGGCGGCGGCCAAGGCGACCACCCGACCCGACGAAGGAATCTGGGGTCTCGGTCAGAGTTGGAACCGCACCTCCGACGGCTACGGCGTGATGCAGAGTTTGATGTACTCGTACGGCGCGCCGTGGGCGAACGAGGACGGAACCTACACCTCGATCGCGACCGAAAACATGCAGGCGGCCATGCAGTGGGCCGTCGACATCTACAAGGACGATCTGCAGCCGCCCGACGCGCTTTCCTGGACCGGGTCCAGCAACAACGAGGCGTTCGTCGCCAGGAAGATCGCCCAGACATCCAACGGACCGAGCGTCACCTACGCGCTGGAGACGGCGGTGGAGGCGGCGCAGGACGCCGAGGATCGCAAGGCGCGCGAGGCGGATCTGGCTAACCACGTGGCGTTGCCCATGCCGTCCGGCATCGCTGGCCAGCGCATGTGGGCCATCGCGATGAGCTATGGCATCTTCAACAACACCAAGAATCCGGACGCGGCGATGAGTTTGCTGCACCACTTGCTGTCGCCAGAGGAAACGGTGGCGGTGATGCAGGAGTCGTCCGGCCAGTTCGTGCCGATCCTCTCCGAGGCGCGCACCGCCTCCCGCGATTACTTCATGGAGCGGGGGCCGAACTACGAGACGTTTTACAACTCGCTCGACTTGTTCGCGCCGACCGGCTGGCCTGGCGCGCCGACCGCGGCGGCCGCCGAGGTGCAGGCCAGCAACGTGCTGACCGACATGCCGGCGCGATCCATCTCCGAGGGGATGTCGGTCGACGACGCGATCGAGTTTGGCGACGAGCGGATCAAGGAGATCTACGAGTCGCTCGGCTAGCCGGCTGAGCCGGGGCGGCGTTCGCATCGGGCTTCGCCGCCCCGATCCCGACGGGGGATTCATGGCAACAACCGAAACGTTCGGGCTGTCAAAGCCGACGGCCGTGCCGGCGATGCGTCGCCGCTTCGGTCTGCACCGCGACGCCCGCACCGCTTATCTCTTTCTGACGCCGCTGTTCGTGCTCGTGCTCGGGCTGATTCTCTACCCATTTCTGCAGGCGGTCCGGCTCTCCTTCACCGACAAGATGGTCGGCTATCCGGAGCGGTTCGTCGGATTCCAGAACTACGCATATCTGCTGGAGAGCGACACCTTTCGCCGGGTGATCCAGAACACGGCAATCTTCACCATCGGCTCGGTCGGTCTCAAGCTGATCACCGGCGTGGCGACGGCGCTCGTGCTCAGCAGCGTGACGTTCTGGCGCGGCTTTTTCCGGGGGCTGTCGCTGCTGCCATGGATCACCTCAACGGTGATCATCGCGCTCACCTGGCGCTGGATGTTCGACGCCTTCCCTGGGCGCGGATTTTTCAACAGCGTGCTGCTTGACATGGGAGTGCTGAAATCGCCGATCGGCTTCATGGGGTCGCCGGAAGGCGCGATGATGGCCGTCATCATCGCCAACTGGTGGCGCGGATTTCCCTTTTTCGGCATCTCGGTGCTGGCGGCGCTGCAGGCTGTGCCGCGTGAGTACTACGAAGCGGCCTCGGTGGACGGAGCCACGGGCTGGCGGCGATTCTGGGACATCACGGTGCCCAGCATTCGCCACGTGCTGATCATCACCACGCTGCTGTCCACCATCTGGACGATGAACGATTTCAACATCGTCTACGTGATGACCCGTGGCGGTCCCGGCATCGCCACGCACGTGTTCGCCACGTTCTCCTACGACACGGCCTTCAACCAGTTGCGCTGGGGGCGAGGCGTGGCCGTCTCCATTCTGCTGGTGCCGGTGCTGGTGCTGATCATCATCGTGCTGAGCCGCTATCTGTTGCGGGAGGAGGATAAATAGCCATGGCGACTCCCGCCGCTACGCGCCGCCGACCGGTCGTGACCCCGCGTGTGGTGCTTATCAGTCTGGCGATGGCGCTGCTGGTGTTGGTGATCCTGGTTCCGTTCTGGTGGATCGCCAACATGTCGTTCAAGTCCTACCAGCAGATCCAGTTCGCCACCAGCATCTACATTCCGAACCCCTTCACGCTGGAGAACTACACCGGGCTGTGGAACGCCACCGGTTTCCCGGTCTGGTTTCGCAACAGCATCGTCACCGCCACGGCCGTGACGCTCATCACGCTGGTCATTTCCGCGCTCAGCGCCTACGCCATCGCTCGCATTCGGTTTCCGGGGCGGGCGGCGATGGCCAGCACGGTGTTGATCCTCTATCTGGTGCCGCCGGCGTTGATGTTCATCCCGCTGTACCGATTGCTCAATACCCTGGGCGCCACCGACAGCCTGGCGGCGCTGGTGCTGGCCTACCCGACGTTCACCGTGCCATTTTGCACCTGGCTACTGATCGGGTTTTTCAAAACCACGCCGATGGAACTGGAGGAGGCGGCGCTGGTCGATGGAGCCACGCGCTGGCAGGCGTTCACCCGGATCATCCTGCCGCTGGTGATTCCCGGGCTGGCCGCCTCGGCGATTTTCGCTTTCACGCTCTCCTGGAACGAGTTCCTCTACGCGCTGGTGATGATCCAGGACGAGTCGGCGATGACGGTGCCGGTGGGACTCAATTTGCTCATCTACGGAGACGTGTTCGACTGGGGGCGGTTGATGTCCGCCTCGGTGATCACGACGCTCCCGGTTGTCATCCTCTACATGTTCGTGGTGCGATGGATGGTGCAAGGGCTGACGGCCGGAGCCGTCAAGGGGTAGCGCGGGGCGCGGTGAGGAGGAGCGACGATGACCACGACCGTTTCTGGACGGTCTCGCACGAGCGATATGGTGATCGTGGACGCCGACGTCCACGTCAGCGACACGCCGGGGGCGCTGGCTCCCTACTGCGACATGCCGTGGCGCATGTCTTTGGAGGAACTGGGGCAGGGGCCGGGGCGCTATCTGGACATCCCGGCGTTCGCGCCGTCACTGAAGCTGGACCCGCCGATCCCCGGCACGCCGGCTCCGCGCTCGGTGCGCAGCGCGGCCGAGATGCGCGACGGATTGTCGGCGCTGGGCATCGATATCGGAATTTTGTTCCCGGACAATCTGCTGCTGTTCGCGCCGATCCCCAATATCGAATACGCGACCGCGCTCTCCCACGCCTACAACCGCTGGCTGATGGAGGAATGGCTGCTGCGCGAGCCGGATCTGTACGGGGCGCTGCTGGCCTGCCCGCAGAACCCGCAGGATTCGGCGGCGGAGATCGAGCGCTACGCCAAGGAAGACAAGATCGTCGCCGTCTACCTGCCGACGGCTGGCGTCAACCCGCTGTGGGGCGACCGCCGCTATGACCCGATCCTGGCCGCGGCCGAGGCGGCCGATCTGCCGGTGCTGCTGCACAGCGTGACGCTGGTGTCGCCCGCCTTCCCCTGCCAGCTCGATCAGTTCGAGAACCATTACGCGCGGCAGATGCTTTCGCACTCATTTGCCATGATGGCCAATCTGGTCAGCATCATGCACACGGGCGTGCCGGCTCGCTACCCGAAACTGCGCATTGCCTTCACCGAGGCGGGTTTGGCCTGGGTGCCCTACATGATGTGGCGGTTGGACAAGTATTACAACGAATACCGGCGATTGGTGCCGTTCCTGGAAAAGCGCCCCAGCGAGTACATGAAGGAACGGATGTGGTTCGCCACCCAGCCGATCGAGGAACCGGACAACGCTTCCGATCTGGTCGAGACGATCGCTCACCTGGGCGGTCCGGAGCGGGTGTTGTTCGCTTCGGACTGGCCGCACCACGACTTCGATCACCCGCGGGCGATCACCAAGCTGCCGATGTCGGCCGAGGCGAAGCGCAAGATCATGGGCGAGAATGCGCTGGAATTGTTCGGCATCCCGGCCCCGGCCGGCAAGTCGGTCTGATTCGACCGAGGAAGGCGAGGCGACGATGCCCGAGCATCACGTTGGTTCGGAGGCGGATTTCCCGCCCGGCGCGCACCGCGTCGTGAAGGTGCGCAACATCGAAATCGGCGTGTTCAATGTCGCCGGCACGTTCTACGCGCTGCCGAATGTCTGCACGCACCAATTCGGCCCGCTATGCGAGGGAGAGGTCAACGGCACCACCGCCTGCAACGCCGCGACCGGCTGGAAATTCACCTGGGTGCGCGAGGGGGAGATCATCACCTGCCCCTGGCACGGACTGGAGTTCGACATCACCACCGGTCAATGCCTGGCCCAGCCCAAAGTCCGACTGCGCCAGTACCCCGTCACAGTGGAGGACGGGGAGGTGAAGGTGATCCTGTAGCGGGCGTGGCGGACCAACCGATCTACGACGAACCGACCCGCGCGCTGACTGTGCGGCGGTTGGGGCCGCGCGATTTGCCCGGCGTGCGCGTCATCGCGGCGGCAAGCTGCCGCCACGGTGACGCGGCAACCATGGAAACTGTTTTCGCGGCATATCTGGATAGCGGTTGCTCCTTCATCGCCACAATCGGCGAGGAGCCGGTCGGCTGGCTGCTGGCGCAGCCCATTTCGTATTGCGACGACGCCCCGTTGACGGTATGGGTGGACGATGTGCTGGTGCGTCCCGAGCATCGCCGCCGGGGTGTCGCCGCCGCGCTCTACCTCGCATTCGGGGCATGGGCGCACGGCGGCGCCGTGCGCGCCGCGCTGACGCGCTTCCCCTCCGAAGACGCGGCCGCTCGCGCGCTGCACCGGCGCGCGGGCTTCGCCGCCCACGCCACCGGCGCCGTGGTCTGGCGCTTCGACGACCGGTAGCGGCGCCGCACCGGGAGCTTCCGGGACGAATTGCCCCCGGAGACGGCTACCCCGCGCCGCACGTCACGGTCTATCATTGGAATCCTACGGAGGCGCGCCCTGCGCTCTGCGCCCCGGGGCGGGAGCGCGCCTGACGCGCGCACGCAAAGGAACCCTGCATCATGGAGATCCCCAAGATTGAAAATCTCGTGCCTATGGTGGTGGAGAGCACCAACCGGGGCGAGCGAGCGTTCGACATCTATTCGCGGCTGCTGAAGGACCGCATCATCTTCCTGGGTACGCCGGTCGACGATCAGATCGCCAATTTGATCATCGCCCAGATGCTGTTTTTGGCGCATGAGGATCCGGAACAGGACATTCGTCTCTACATCAACTCGCCGGGCGGCGTAGTGTATTCCGGGCTGGCCATCTACGATACGATGCAGATGATCAAGCCTGATGTGGCGACCTTCTGCATGGGCATGGGAGCCAGTATGGCGGCCGTGTTGCTGGCCGGCGGAAGCAAAGGCAAGCGCTTCGCGCTGCCGAACGCTCGGGTGATGATTCACCAGGGATCGGCCGGGTTCCGCGGCGCGGTGCCCGATATCGAAGTAGTTGCGCGGGAAACGCTCAATCTGACGACCAAGCTCACCGAAATCATGGCCGCGCACACCGGGCAAACCTTCGACAAGGTCAAGCACGACACCGAGCGCGACTACTACATGACCGCGCAGGAAGCCAAGGACTACGGCATCATCGACGAAGTGCTGGAGCCCCTGCATACGCCGACCGGGGTCAGCGGCAACGGTTCGGGCAACGGACGCGAGCAGGTCTGATCGACGATCGCCCGGCCGGGGGCGATCGGACCGGCACGGCCGCGCGACGCGCCGATGCGGCGCCGTCACGTCACGCGCAAGGGCGGCGGCATGAACACGACGCGAGGTGGGCGGGTGCATTACCGGTGCTCGTTTTGCAACAAGGGCCAGGAAGAGGTCCGGCGGCTGATCGCGGGACCAAATCAGGTCTATATCTGCGATGAGTGCGTGCAGCTCTGTCGCGAGATCATCGAGGAAGAGG
>JADLCW010000017.1 GCA_020847015.1 Thermomicrobiales bacterium
GACTCCGCGGACTCCGGCGATACCGGCAACGGCGGGCGCGGCGGCCATGGCGGCGACGAGCCCACCGCGGCCGATGTCGTCAACAGCTTGTTCCAGGCGAACGACACGGCTGACGACGACAGCAGCGCGGCCAGCGAATCGGAGCAGTCGGCAGACGCGGACGACACCGCTGCCGGTTCGGACGCGGCCGACGAGAACGCGGAGCAGGCGCCCGTGGACGAGCCTGCCGCCGAAGCGGACTCCAGCGAGCAATCCAGCGACGATGAGGCCGCAGCATCGGAGCAGCCAGCTGCGGACGATGCCGAGGATGTCGATCCGGACCCGGTAGCCTACGATGCCGAAGCGGCGCAGAAGAGCAATAACAACAATAGCGGCAAGAACGACAACAAGAGCAACAACGGGCCGAGCGCTCAGAAAAACAACAACCACAACAATCGGAATAACGGCAACCATAATAACAATAGCGACAGCCGGCGTGGATTCCCGAGTCTGATCGACCGACTTTTCCCGAATCGCGGGACCGGTGGGGTCGCGCCGGGCACGGCGGCGCGGGCGATCGCCTCAGTCGGCAACGGCGGTTCGGCCAATTCGCAGGCGAATGGCGGCACGATCATGATGGGTCCGGTCATTTCCGGGCACAACCGGGGCAACACGATCAATGTCGGCTCCAGCGGTTCCGGTGGTTCCGGCGGCTCCGGTGATTCGTGCCTGAGCGGCCCGATCTACATCGACGGCGGAAACGTCGACAACTCGACCACCATCACGCTCGACGCCAGCGGCGGCACCGCTATCTCCGATGCGGGCGGCGGCAGCAACAACGTCGGGGCCAGCGGCTCCGGCGGGAGCGGTCTCGCCTCGGTCGGCAACGGCGGCGACGCTCGCTCGCAGGCCAATGGCGGCACGATCATGATGGGTCCGGTCATCTCCGGCGGCAATCAGGGCAACACCATCAACGTGGCAGGCGGCTCCTGCGCCCCCGCTGCGGCTCCGGAGAAACCAGCCAAACCCGGCAAGCCCGGCAAGGCGCCGGCCCCCGGAAAGATCGTTACCGTCAAGCAGCCGGGCGGCGGCGGCAAGGCGACGCAGTTGCCGAGCACCGGTGTCGGCGCGGTGGCCGGGTCGGCCAGCGGGTTGGCAGGGTTGCTGCCGGTGGTGGGCATGGCGTTGGCCGGACTTGGCATCCGGCGTCGCAATCGCTAGCGGAAAGGTCGAACGACTCAACCGAACCCGGCGCGAGGCGCTCCCTTGTCGTGAGGGAGCGCCTTTGCGCGCGGCCCTCGTCGCTACCGCCGTCGTACGGCATCATGGCGGCAACCAATCGGCTAAACATGGAAGGGGAATGAGCGTGGCAGCGGCAGCGGAGGCGATCGCGACGGACGGGGTGGTGGCGATCGTCCGACTGGACGATCTTTCGGGCGCCGTGCCGCTGACCGAGGCGCTGGGCCGAGGCGGCATTCGAGCGATCGAGTTCACCTTCACCAACCGGCTGGCGGCGCGCGTCATCGAGTCGGTGCGCGATGCCTTGGGCGACCGAACCCTGGTCGGAGCCGGCACCGTGCTCGACGCTGAGACGGCGCGGATCGCGATCTTAGCCGGTGCGGAATTCGTGGTGACGCCTGTCATGTCGCTGCAGGTTATCGAAATGTGCCAGCGCTACGCGATCCCAACGGTGATCGGAGCCTTCACCGCGACCGAGATCCTGGCGGCCTGGCAGGCGGGGGCCAACTTCGTGAAAGTCTTCCCGGCCAGCGCCGGTGGGCCACGCTATCTGAAAGATGTGCGGGGGCCGCTGCCGCAGGTGCGGCTGATTCCGACGGGCGGGGTTAGCAAGGACAACGCGGCCGCGTTCATCGCCGCCGGCGCTGCGGCTGTCGCGGTCGGCAGCAACCTGGTGGACCCCAAGCTGGTGCGAGCGGGGGACTGGGATGCTCTGGAATCGCGCGCGGGCGAATTGATCGATATCGTGCGGGTGGCGCGCGGTGGGCGCACGGCTGAGTGAGCGCGTCGCCAATACCTGCTGCTTCGGTGTGGGTGCCGAGTCATACCCTCCGTCAGGCGCGCTCGATGGCTCGACCGACGTGTACCGAGTTAACCAACAATTCGACTGTTATCCAATGGTCATGCGGCTATGAACGACCGCTGTCATCGACCCGTGAGCGACCAAACGTGGTAGGATCGTGCATCCCGTAGTGTACGTTCACCCCGCTCCAATTCCTGCCGACCCAGCGCGGGGAGGTTTTCATGTCGCTGTCCGCTCCGAGTAGCCGTGCGGCGTTCGCCGCGCTTCTGACCGCCTTGTCTTTGATCGTGATGCTTGCCGCCGGGGCGTTCGCGACGCGCGCGCGACAAACGACCTGGGCGCCGCCGGCGCGCGGTCACGCCTCGGTCATCGCGCAGGGGATCGTCATTCCGCCGGACCCCGAGGCAATTTGGCGCGTAACCTCGTTCGAGTTGGACGCCGGGCAACCCAAGATCGAGCTCGCCGCAGATGACGTTCTGGTGGTGGATCGCGGCGCGCTCATCACCGACGAAGGGACGGGCCGGCGCGCATTATTGCTGCCCGGCGAGGCGAGTTTTCAGCCGCGCTCGGTGCATCTTGCTGACGCGACCGCAACCGGGGCTGCATTCGCTATCGAACTTGCGCCCAACGATGCGCCCGACCCGGAGGCGGGCACAGCATCGTATGCAGGCCCGGCGTTCGTGCCGCCGACCGGCCCGCGCGACTTCGATCTGGTGCGCGACGTGCTGGAACCTGGTGAATCGACGACCGTCATCGGGCAAGAAACACCTGTGCTCGTGCTGGCTACCGCCGGCGCGATCGACGTCAAGGCAACCGATGGCACATCGGCGCGATTCCGAGCAGGCGAGGCTGGAGCGTTTTCCGGTGATGTCATCGTGACCGGGCTCGGAGACGACGCATCGTCGTTCGTTGCGGCGGTGATCGGGCAGGAAATCGTCGAGTCGTCGCC
>JADLCW010000018.1 GCA_020847015.1 Thermomicrobiales bacterium
CCTTTGACGCCCTCGTCCAGGCCACCGGCGCGGCCCTCGACGCCGTCACCGCCACGGACGCCCGCGCCTACTACGCCCACTGCGGCTTCCCTCTGCCATGACAACTCATACAGCGGCCGCTCTAAAGGAGCCAGGCATGCCCACCGTCCGACGTCTGCAGCACTCCAGCGTGCCCATGCCCCGGGACGGCGCGACCGACGCCCGCCGCTTCTACGGCGGCGCGTTGGGACTGGAAGAAGTGTCCCTGCCAGAATCGCTGCACGACCGGGCTCTGGTGTGGTTCAGCGCCGGCGACGGCCACGAGATCCATTGCTTCGCCGACGAGCATCTCGGTCCCAATTCGCCGCAACAACACTTCTGTCTCGAAGTGGATGACCTGGACGCCTACCGGACGCGTCTCGACGAGCATGGCGTGGCGACCTATGACAGCACCCCTATCCACAATCGTCCCCGCTTCTTTGTACGCGATCCGTTCGGCAACCAGATCGAACTCACCCAAATTCTCGGTCCCTACAAGTAGCGCAATCTGCGGCGACCCGCGAGAGGAGTGCGATCGTGTCCGCCAATGTCGACAAAATCACCTATACCTCGACGCCGGAGCAAGTGCAGGCAATGCACGAAGCCTTCGATAAGGCGCTGGCCGAAGTCGAAGCCAATTTCGGACAGAGCTACCCGATGATCGTCAATGGCGAGGAGCGGCGCGCCAGTTCCGAGTTCGAAGTGCGCGCCCCGGCCGACCGCTCACGCGTGCTGGCCCGGTTCCCGCGCGGCACGCGGCAGGACGTCGACGATGCGGTTGCTGCCGCCAGAGCCGCCTTCCCCGCATGGTCCGGGCTGGACTGGCAGGAACGGGTCGCCATTCTGCGGCGGGCCGAACAGCTCATCCGTGAGCGCAAGTTCCGCATTTCCGCGATGCTGGTCCACGAATGCGGCAAGAACCGGGTCGAATCGATCGGCGAGGTCGAAGAAGCGGCTGACATTACCGCCACGTACGCCGCGCAAGTGGAGCAGCACCAGGGGTTCGTCACCCGCCTCGATTCGCTCGACCCGGCAGAGCGCAACAAATCCGTGTTGCGCCCATTCGGCGTCTGGGCGGTGCTAGCCCCCTTCAACTTCCCGGTCGCGCTTTCCAATGGGATGTCCACGGGCGCGCTGCTGGCGGGCAACACAGTGGTGTTCAAACCGGCCAGCGCCACGCCGATGGCCGGCTACGAGCTGGCGCGCATCTTTCACGACGCCGGCATGCCGCCCGGCGTGTTCAACTTCGTCACCGGCTCCGGCGAGCAGGTCGGCGAGCCGCTGGCGCTCCATCCGGATGTCGACGGGCTCATTTTCACCGGTTCGCGAGAAGTTGGCTTCGATCTCTACAACCGGATCGGACCGAACTACCCGAAACCGTGCATTACCGAACTCGGCGGCAAGAATCCCACCATCGTTACCGCCAAGGCCGATCTCGACAAAGCCGTGGAAGGGGTCGCCCGCTCGGCGTTCGGCTTCTCCGGCCAGAAGTGCTCGGCATGCTCGCGCGTTTATGTCGAGCGCCCGGTGTATGACGAATTCATGGATCGGCTCACCCGTCGCACCAACGAATTGACTGTCGGCGAACCGGCCGACCGTGACACTTTTGTCGGGCCGGTGATCGACGATCGCGCGGTGGCGCGGTATGAAGCGGCCGTCGCCGAGGCTCAGGAGGGGACGATTCGCACTGGCGGCAAGCGGCTAACCGGCGGCGCCTACGACGCCGGCACGTTCGTCGCGCCGACGGTGGTCGACGGGTTGCCGGCCGACCACGAACTGTTTCATCGCGAGTTGTTCCTGCCGTTCGTCACCGTCGCCCCGGTTGATTCGCTGGACGAAGCGATCGATCTCGCCAATGACACGGTCTATGGGTTGTGCGCCGGCATCTTCACCGAGGATCGCACCGAGATCGAGCAATTCTTCGATCGCATCGAAGCCGGCGTCGTATATGCCAACCGCAAGGGCGGCTCGACCACCGGGGCGTGGCCCGGCTGCCAGAGTTTCGCAGGCTGGAAGGGCAGCGGCAGCAGCGGCAAGGGTGGGCTGGGGCCCTACTACGTCCAGCAATTCATGCGCGAGCAAAGCCGCACCATCGTGGTTGATGGCGCCTTTGAGGACATCGAGGCGGAGGCGATGGCCGGAGAATGATCCGGGCGCGGCGCTCCGGGATTCGCACCGAGGTGTCGCGAGCAGCGTCAGCCGCGCGATTGGGGCCGACGCAGCCGGTGCAACCCTACTTCCACGCCATCATCCCCTGGATCGGGCCACGGCCCCGGGTGGCGGCGACTCTCGATGCCCCAGCCAATTTCGCGGAGGGCTTCGAGCCAAGCTGCCGCCGGTGGCCGCCCCGGTTCGGCCAGCCAGAACACGCCGTTCGGGGCGAGCAGGCGGTCGATCGCCGTCAGCAGCGGCTCCACATCCCGCCGCTCATAGAGCACGTCGGCGGCCAAGATCACCGGCCATCCGCCCGGCGCATCGATCGCTCCATCATCGAGCGCACGCCAATTGGCCGCGATCGTTCTCGGCGCCGCCCCGGTGTTGCGGCAACAGTTTTCTCGGCACCTGGCAAGCGCATCGGGGAAGTAGTCGACCGCCCAGAGATCCGCCCCGGCCTGCAGAGCCTCGATAGCGGTGATGCCTAAACCGCAGCCCAGCTCCAGCGTGCGCTTGCCTCGCACGATACCCGGTTCACAGGCGATGGCATCAGCGAGCGCGATGCCGCTCGGCCACACTTCCGCCCAGTAGGGCAGATTTTGCTCCGGGTCGGCCTCCACGCGATCCAGCAACAGATCCAGGTCGGTGGGATGAACGATCTCCAGCCGCCGCCCGCTCCAAGGCAGTCGCACGTCGATCGTTTCCAATGGGCCGAGATGGTCTGCCGCGGCGGGATCGTCGTTCACGACCCGACGATCCCTACAATCCTTCCGGCGGGAGCGGTGTCTTGGTAGAGGGGCCGACATCGCCGTAGGTGTCCTCCACCCACTGCCGGATCTCGCGCATCGACTTGCCTTCGGGCCGCATCTTCATCACCGCACGGGCGACGTCCAGGCAGACCCCTCAGCCGAAGCTCATCGGGTCGAGCAACACCGACCCGTCATCGCGCATCTCCTCCACATAGCAGTCGGCGTTGGAGACATGACCCTGGTCGACGCAGCCGCAGAAGCACGGCATCCATTGCAAGAGATCCTGATTGGCCACCGCATAGCGGTACGTCTCCTGCACCGAAGTCGGGGCGTCCCAGAACATCTGCGGCCACTTGTCCTGGCCGGGCCAAGCGACCATGTCGTAGGCGCCGGAGCTGCCGCCGCCGTTGAACACGGCGGAACCGGAGCACCCAACCAACGCCAACCCGGCCGCTCCGAGCGAACCTTGCAGCAATGCACGTCTGGTGATCGCCGCGCGGCGAGAGGAGATTGACGAGCGAAGGGAACGCACGAACGCATCCTGTTCCGAACAGAGCGAATCTTGGGCAAGGGTACTCCACCCCGCGCTGCCCGACCATCGCCCGGCTAAGGGCAAGGGGGTCGATCAGGTCGCCGAGGCGGCGAACAGCGCCTCACGGATCGCCATCAAGTGCGAGCGCAGCGTCGTGTCGGTCGTGAGGGAGCGCTCGATCTGCCGGATGCCGTGCAGCACCGTGGTGTGGTCGCGCCCGCCGAGCTCCTGGCCGATCTCCAATAGCGATGCGTCCGTTTCTTCGCGCAGGAGGTACATGGCGACTTGCCGCGGTCCGGAAATCCCTTTCGTCCGCGAACGCCCCGAAAGATCGCGCGCCGACAGCCCGTAATGGCGCACGACCGCCTCGATAACCCCGGCCCGCGTCACGGACGCTCGCCGTGCCCCGACCGCCGCATCAGTCAGCGCCTCCATCGCGAGCGTCAGCGCGATTGGCTCGGCGGTGAACTGGGCGCGCGCGATGACCTTGTTCAGTGCGCCTTCCAGGTCCCGGATGTTGCTTTGATCCTTCTGAGCGATATATTCAGCCACTTCGTTCGGCAGCACCACCCCCAGTTCCTCGCCTTTGGCCCGCAAGATAGCCGTCCGCATTTCATAATCGGGGAGCTGCACGTCGGCGATCAGCCCACCCTCGAAGCGGGAGCGCAGCCGATCCTCCAGCGCCGAAATCGCCTTGGGCGGGCGGTCGCTGGTAATGATCACCTGCTTGCCGCTCTGGTACAGCGTATTGAAAGTATGGAAAAACTCTTCCTGCGTGCTCTCTTTGCCGGCAATGAACTGGATGTCGTCGATCATCAGGATGTCGATTTCGCGGTAGCGTCCTCGAAACTCCTCCATCCGCTGCTGGCGAATGGCCGCGATGAGATCGTTGGTGAATTTCTCGGAGGTGACGTAGGAAACGAGTAGTTCGGGGCGCAGATCCAGCGCGCGGTGCCCTACTGCGTGCAGCAGATGCGTTTTGCCCAGCCCCACCCCGCCATGGACGAAGAACGGGTTGTATTTTCCCCCGGGATGTTCGGCGACCGATAGCGAAGCGGCGTGGGCGAACCGGTTGGACGAACCGACCACGTACGCATCGTAGACATAGCGCGGGTTGAGCCCGTGACTGGGCACGGCAGCCAATTCGATCTGGCGCGGCGGCGGCACTCCTGCCGCCGGGCGCGGCGCACGCTCGGCGGGTCGTCGCGCCGCGCTGCGCGCAGCCGGCTCCGGAGCCGCGCCGCCGAGCATGGCCGCTGTTTCCTGATTCAGCCGCTCCGCTGCCGGATCGCTCTCCCCCAACACCGTAAAGCGGACCGCCACCGGTCGACCGACGATCGTCGCGAGCGCTTCGGCAATCCGGGCCGCGTAGCGCGATTCCAGTGTCGCCACCACGACCGTACTTTGCGCCCCAATCGTGGCGAGATCGTTGTCGAACCCGACGAGTTGAGTATCGCGCACCCAATTGTCGAATGCAGTGCGCGACAAACGCGCCTGCAGTTCGCCTTGCACGGCGTGCCAAAGTTGTTTTGCGTCCATCTGCAGCCGGGTCAACCCCGCCGATCGCTCCCGCATCCGCTCCCGCCCCGCCCCAATCGGTGTACGGACACTCTTGGGCCACTCTACCATTGACTATCCCACCACGCAACGACGCACGTACGGCAGCCTGGCCCGTAGAATGCATGAGTTAGAGGTTGGCCGCGCCTGCCCGCCAGTTTGCGGCGTTCGGTATAGAACGGCTGGCGCTATCTACCGGAGACGAAGGAGAGCGACGATGCAGTTCGGGATCGAATCGGGCAAGCCGCTGGAGACCGCCAGTGATGCGCTCATCGTGCCGGTCGAAGCCGGCGACATCGCGGGGATTCCCGCCGCACTTGGCGGAATGCTGCCCGAGACGCTTGCCGCCAGTATCGCCGAGGTGATCGCCGACGCCCGCTTTACCGGCAAAGCCGGCAACACCCTCGTTGTGCCGATGCTTGGGGCCGTGCCGGTGAAACGGCTGGCGCTAACCGGCCTCGGTCCGGCCGACGAATTGACGGCAGGCAAGATCGAGCGCGCGTACGGCGCCGCCGCGCGCGCTGCGCGGGATGCCGGGGCACGTCGCTTGACCGCCATTGCGCCGCCGGCGCCGCTTGACCCCCGCGCGGCCAACCCGATCGAGGCGGCGGTCATCGGAATGTCGCTGGGGTTGTATGCATTCACCACCCATTTCGGCGCCGGTCAACCCAGTGAGGAGCGTTCGCGGGTCGAATCGGTTGCGTTCGTCGGTCCCGGTTCGGATACGGCGCAAGACATCATCGCTCGCGGCGTCACGATCGCCCAGGCGGTCAATTTCGCCCGCGACCTCGTCAACGAGCCGGCATCCACGCTCACGCCGGAACGCATGGCCGAGCATGCCCGTGACGTCGCGGCCGAGGCCAATCTCGAGGTCGAGGTGTTGGGGCCGGACGAGCTGGCGCGATTGGGGGCAGGCGCCATCACCGCGGTCGGTCAAGGCAGCGCCAATCCGCCACGCATGATTCGGCTGCGCTACACCCCCGACGGCGCCGACGCCGAACCCGAGCGCATTGTCGGGCTGGTCGGCAAGTGCATCACCTTCGACACCGGCGGCTACTCGATCAAACCGGCCGACGCCATGATGGAGATGAAAGGCGACATGGCCGGCGGTGCGGCGGTGCTGGCCGCCATGTCGGCTCTATCGTCGCTCGACTGCGCCTACCCGGTGGAGGCGACCATCTGCGCCGCCGAGAACATGATTTCCGGCAAGGCGTTCCGCCCCGGCGACATCTTGACGGCGATGAATGGCGTCACCATCGAGGTGCTCAATACGGACGCCGAGGGGCGCCTGGTGATGGCCGATGGGCTGGTCGACACCGCTCGCCGCGGCGCCACGGAGTTGATCGACCTGGCGACGCTGACCGGCGCCATCATCGTCGCGCTTGGCGAGGGCACGACCGGGTTGTTCAGCGACGACGATCGCCTCGCCAACGCATTGCTGACAGCCGCCGAGGAGGCCGGCGAGCGTATGTGGCGAATGCCGCTGGTCGAGGAGTTGAACGAGAAGATTCGCGGCGATGTGGGCGATGTGAAGAATATCGGCGGCCGCCCTGGAGGCGCCGTCACCGCCGCGCTGTTCCTCCAGCGCTTCACCGAGGGGCGGCCGTGGGCGCACTTCGACATTGCCGGTTCATCGAGCTATCCCGCCGCGAACGCGCTGGGGCCGAAGGGAGCCAGTGGTGAAGGCGTGCGCACCTTGCTCGCCTATCTCTGCGGGGCCTGACCGGCTCCCGCCGGCAGATTAAACGCGAACGCGCCCGGCCGCTGGATGCAGCAGTCGGGCGCTTTTCCACGGTGCGTAGGTCGCGGCCTCTACAGGTGAGCGGCGAAAATGATGATCGCGCTGGGCAGCGTCAGCAACACGGTCAGCACCACAACACCGTAAAACACCGGCCGCTCGCGTCGGAACCCCCATGGCTAGAAGTCGATTGCGATGACCCGCAGCCCGTTCAGCGTGTGATAGACAACCGCGCCAACGAGAGCAATCTCCATCGGGATCAGTTCGATGCGGCCATAGAAGGCCACTGACTCATCGTAGACATCGCGGCCAAACCCGACCAGCATGATGTCGATAATGTGAACCAGCAGGAAGAACAGAATGCCAATGCCGGCCGCACGGTGGAGCGCGAATGCGTATTGCCCCGGGTCGCCGTTGTAGATCGGCGGGCCGCCTTGCGCCAGAGAACGCGCCACCCAGACAACGAGAGCCACGATCGCTACGTAGGTGACCACGGCAAACAGGTAGAGCGACCAGCCGATGACCTGCGCGATCCACAATTCACCGGCCAGCGGTCCGAGATTGTTCCGCGCGTTCTCTTCATTGAACGTGAAGATAGTGACCGTGCCGATCGTCATGAAGATGAATCCGATCACCCACATCAGGGCGATGCCGGCCACGCGCAACCCCGGTCGCCGCAGATAGTCCGTGATCGAATAGCGCAGTCCCAGCACGCCATGCCAGAGCGCCGTCATCAGCATGAGCCAGTCGAAGATGCGCCAGAGCGGATTCGCCCAGCGCGCGGCCACGAAATCGAACCCCGTCGCGGATGGGACGTTCAGGTAGTGGGTGATGAACAGGTGGCCGCCGACGAGCAGCACCAACAGGAGACCGGAAACCCGCATGAAGTCCCACACGAGCCGATCTGCCCCGGGGATGGTCACGCCCATCCCGCCGGTCGCGCGACCGGTCGATACCGAAGCCATTCGCCCCACTCCCTTCACCCGCCCGCGACCGCGGCGCGTCCCGTCCCCCAACTTGCCGAATCTGCCGCCGATTGTACGCCCGCTCGCCAAATCGCGGGAAGAGGTCGCGCTCACGCGCTCAGTTTTCGGGCGCCCCCTCGCGAGTCCAATCACCCGATTTGCCGCCGCGCTTTTCCAGCAAGCCGACCCGTTCGATCGTCATGCCGCGGTCGATCGCCTTGGTCATGTCGTAGACGGTCAGCGCGGCCACGGCGGCCGCGGTCAGCGCCTCCATCTCCACCCCGGTCTGCCCGCGCGTTTCCACCGCCGCCCGAATTGCGATCGTGTCCTCGCCCAATTCGAACCCGATGTCGATTTTGGTCAGCATCAGCGGATGACACATGGGAATCAACTCGTGGGTGCGCTTGGCGGCCATGATGCCGGCTACTTGCGCCACGGCCAGCACATCGCCCTTGGCTGCCCGACCCTCCCGCACGACATCCACCGTCGTCGGCTGCGCCCGCACTAGCGCCTCGGCAACCGCTACCCGGCGTGTCACACCTTTGTCGCCAACATCCACCATGCGCGCCCGACCCGCTCCATCGAAATGCGTCAGTCCACTCCGATCCTCATCCATCGTTCGCTCCTCCCTTCCGTCCGGCGCCGCCATGCCCGGCCGGGTCTTTCCTTCGTCGCCCGGTCTTGCGAAGATAGCGCACCCGATCCGTTCGCCTGAATTCGAAATGGAGCTGCCCGGATGACCCGTCCTGATGACGCCACGTTGAATCGTGTATTGGCGGCGATCGACGCCCGCGCCGACGAGATCGTCCAATTCGCCGGCGATCTCATCCGCCAGAAGTCCGTCAACCCGGATTTGCAGCCAAATGAGGATGCCGAGCGCCCGGCGCAAACATGGCTGCGCGATCGCCTCGACGCGACCGGAGCCTACAACACCGTCGATATGTGGGAGGAGGCGCCGAATCGGCCGAATGTGGTCGCGGTGCGCAAGGGCGCGGGCGGCGGCCGCTCGCTCACGTGGTCCGCGCACACCGACGTGGTGCCGGTGACACCCGAGCAGGCCGCCGACTGGTCGGTTGGCGGCCCATTCTCCGGCGATGTCCACGATGGCAAGCTGTGGGGACGCGGCGCCTCGGACATGAAAGGCGCTATCGCCGCCTACGTGATGGCCGCCAATATCCTGCACGATGAGGGGGTGCGCCTCCAGGGCGATCTGTTGCTGGCGCAGGCCAGCGGCGAGGAATCCGGCCGGCGGGATATCGGCTGCAACACCATCCTCCAGCGCGGCTACCGCTCGGATCTGGCGATCTTCCCGGAGCCGTCCAACTTCGCCATCTACCCGACCATCAAGGGTGAACTTTATTTCAAGTTGACCGTGCCCGGTAAATCGACCCACATCTGCAACCGCCATCTGGTCGCGCAGGCGCTGCCGCACGGAGCCGAGCGGCCGGGAGTGAGCGCCATCGACAACATGCTGAAGTACCAACTGGCGCTCCTGGAACTGGAGCGGCAGTGGCTGCTGTGGCGCACCAACCCCAATGTGCCCTCCGGTGGGATGTTCATCAACGTGAACACTATCCAGGGCGGCACATCCTTGTCCTCGATTCCTGATTCCTGCGAGATCACCGGCTCGCTGCTCTTCTATCCCGATCTGACGGCGCAGGAGGTGATGGACGAGATCCGGGCGACCATCGATCGGGTGACCGCCGGCGACGCATGGCTGCGCAAGCATCCCCCGATGCTCGACTTGCCGCTGGACAGCGCCTCGGCCGCGCCATGGGTGAAGGAGCCGGTCAACATGCCCTTCGACCATCCGGCGGTGCTGACCATCATGAATGCGGTCGAGCGCGTCACCGGAGAGACCCCGGTGCGCGAGACATCGCCCTTCGTCTGCGACGCCAACTTCTGGTTCCCGGAGGGGCAGCCGAGTCTCGTCTACGGCGTGGGCGATCCAAGCTGGGGCATCCACGGCACGGACGAATTCCTGCCAGTGGCGGATCTCATCAAGGCGACCAAGCTGTTCGCCGCAACCACCATGGAGTGGTGTGGCGTGGCGGAGTGAGGCGGAAGTCACGAGCCATGAGTGCAGCTACGAGCTGCGATCCTCTCGATAAAGCAACTCACTCCTCACTCGTGTCTCATGACTCGTTTCAGAATCCCTCTCTGTCGTCCAGTGGCGCGTCCGGCACGTAGGGTGCGGCCGGAGCGCCACGGCGGCGCCAACTGGCGCTCGAGCGCGCCGACCAGCGCCCTTCGCGCTCCTCAACGGTAACCGGGAAGCCAAAGCACGCGCTGACTCGCGGCGACGTGAGCACCTCCGAGAGTGGACCGGTGGCGACGACGCTACCCGCGTGCAGCAGCAAACCGTGGGTCGTCGTCGGCGGCAACTCTTCCAAGTGGTGGGTGACCAGCACCGTGGTCAGCGCCGGCCGCTCCCGCACCAGATCGGCCAAGGCGTCGATCAACGCTTCACGCGCCGGCAGATCGAGTCCCACCGCTGGTTCGTCCAACAGCAGCAAATCGGGTTCGGTCATCAAGGCGCGCGCAACCCGGACCCGCTGCCGCTCCCCCTGGGAACAGGTCGCAATCGGCCGCTCGGCCAGCGCATCGCACCCGACCAAGGCCAGCGCCGCGCGGGCGCGCCGCCGTTCCGCCTCGCCGTAGCGATCCCATAGCGGGCGGATCGTCGCGGTAACGCCCGTCAGCGCCACTTCCTCCGCTGTCAGCCAGTCCAGCACCTTCTGAGCCGCATCCACCACGCCGATGCGGCGGCGCAGCAGCGGCATATCGGTGCGCCCGAACGCTCCGCCAAGCACGGTGACGCGGCCGGCGCTCGGGTGGCGCGCCGCGCCGACTACCGACAGCAGCGTGCTTTTCCCGGAGCCATTCGGCCCCAGCAGCGCCCAATGCTCGCCCCGCTCGATGCGCCAGTCGATATCGCGCAAGATATCGACCCGCTCCGGCGTCCAGACCCGGGCGCCTTCCAGCAGTGCGACCGGTTCCGCTCCGTCGAGTGACCGGTCGCTCACGAAACCGCCAATCG
>JADLCW010000019.1 GCA_020847015.1 Thermomicrobiales bacterium
AGCGTGAGCACAACGTCGCCCGATTCCACGAGGGCGGCCAGGCGTTTGGCCGCTTCGGCCGGATCTCGCAGATCGAGCGAGCCGGACACCAGCGCGCGCAGATCGTCGGAGCCGACGCCCAGCGTGTCGCGCTCGCGGGCGGCGTAGACGTCGAGAATGCCGACGCGGTCGGCATCGGCGAACGCCGCGCCGAATTCGGGCAACAGCGCCTTGAGGCGGCTATAGGTGTGCGGCTGAAAAACCGCCCACAAACGGCGCCTCGGGAACCGCTCGCGCGCCGCCGCCAGCGTGGCGCGGATCTCGGTCGGGTGGTGGGCGTAGTCGTCGATGACGACCACCCCGGCCGCCTCGCCCTTGCCTTCGAACCGGCGCCCGATGCCAGCGAAGGCCATCAACGCCGCAACAGCGCGGTCGCGAGCGAAGCCGAGCGCATCCAGCGCGGCCAAAGCGGCGGTCGCGTTGCGCGCGTTGTGGCGACCTGGCGCGGCCAGCACGAGCGGAATGACTTGTCCGTCCGGCGCCGTTATGACCCAATTGTCGGAGCCGCGCGCGAGCGTCCAGTCGGCTCCGGCGGCTTCCCCAAAAGTAATCAGCCGCGCTGGAAGCCGCAGATCTTCTCGGGCGAGTAGACGCTGACAGCCAGGGTCATCGGCGGCGAGAACGAGCGCGCCGTCGGGATGGATGCCGGCGACAAAGCTGGCGAACGCGGCTTCGTAAGCGGCGCGGTCGGGGAAGATATCGGGGTGGTCGTAGTCGATGTTGGTGACGATCGCCAATCGCGGCGCGAGATGCAGGAACGAGCGATCGTACTCATCCGCCTCGACCACGAAGAAGCGACCGGCGCCCGGCGCGGCGTTGGTTCCGGTCGCCGCCAGCACCGCCCCGATGGCGTACGACGGTTCGGCGTTGAGCGCCAGTAGCGCGGCGGCCAACATCCCGCTGGTGGTCGATTTGCCGTGACTACCGGCAACCGCGATGCCGTCGCGAGCATTCATCAAGGCGCCCAGCAGTTCGGCGCGCTTGACGATGCGGCGTCCGGCGGCATGGGCAGCGACAAGCTCCGGGTTGGTCTCGGCGACGGCGGCGGTGACCACCACCAGGTCGGCCTCGGCGGCGCGGTCGGTCGCGGTGTGGCCGATGGTGACCGCGATGCCTTCGCCGGCGAGCACGGCGGTGAGCGGCGAAGCGGCGCTGTCGGAACCGGTGACGCGATAACCCCAGGCGCGCAGGATGCGCGCCAGCCCGCTCATGCCAATACCGCCGACACCCACAAAGTGGATCTGGGCCGGAGCCGGCGGCAAGGTCGCCGCGGCTTGCTCGGTCACGTCGCTCACCTCACTCACGTCGATTCTCCCGACTCCGCGGCGAGCGTACGGACTTCGGCTCGGAATCGCTCGCCGCGGTCGAATTCGTCACGGAACAATCCGAAGCTGGCGCAACCGGGGGAGAGTAGTACGCTATCGCCCGGCTGGGCGCCGGCGGCGGCGGCGGCAACGGCTTCCACCAGTGAGTCGAATGGTCCGCGCGGTTCGATCCCGACGGCGCGCAAGGCAGCATGCAGCACCGGCGTCGCCG
Source organism: Thermomicrobiales bacterium (assembly GCA_020847015.1). Classification (GTDB taxonomy): domain Bacteria; phylum Chloroflexota; class Chloroflexia; order Thermomicrobiales; family UBA6265; genus CADCWF01. The sequence goes on from JADLCW010000019.1 coordinate 1,576, forward strand.
TCCCCCCCAGCAAAAACACCGCAGGGCGCGTTTCGGCGGCCGCGGCAACCAGCGGCCCCGGATCGAGCCCCTTGTCGGCCCCGCCCGCGATCAACCGCACTGGCCCGCCCGCCAAGGTTCGGAGCGCGGCGGCCGCCGCTACCGGCGCGGTGGCGGCAGTATCGTTGATGTAGCGAACTCCGGCGACGATCGCCACCCGTTCCATGCGATGCGGCACACCGGCAAATCCGGCCAGCCCGGCCGAGATCGCCTCCATCGGCGCACCGCAGAGTCGCGCGGCGGCAACGGCTGCCAGTAAGTTGGCGGCGTTGTGCGCTCCGACCAGCGCCGGGTTCTCTGGCCGCGCCAGATCGAACGCATCGTCGCCGTTGCGCCAGTGGATCCTCTCGCCGGCGAGCCACGCGCCGTCGCCACCGCGATCGCCCAGACCGCAGGGAACCACGCTCCCGCGCGCATCGCCGGCGGCGCGCCACGTTTCCGGATCGTCGCGGTTCAAGACCAGCCAATTGGATGGGTGCTGGTGGGCGCCGATACCGCGCTTGACCGCGGCGTACTCGGCGAAATCACGATAGGTGTTGAGATGATCTTCGGCGATGTTGGTGATGACGGCGACATGCGGCGATAGCCCATGTTCGATGGTGGCTTCCAGTTGCCACGACGACAACTCCAGCACGACCGGCGTGTCGGCGCTGATTTCGGGCAGTCGGTCGAGCGCGGAAATGCCCATGTTGCCGGCCAGCACCGTGCGCGGGTTCCAGGCGGCGACCATGGCGGCGGCCAGGGTGGCGACGGTCGTTTTTCCTTTCGAGCCGGTGACGCCAATGACCTGAGCCGGGCAGGCGCGCAGGAACAAGCTCATCTCCATCTCGATCTGCACATCATGGGCGCGAGCCAGGCGCAGCAGCGGCGCATCGCGGCGGACGCCAGGATTGCGCACGACGAGATCTGTTGCGACGAAGTCGCGTTCGTCATGGCCGCCGAGAACGTAGCGGATCGGCAATCCGGCGAGCGCCGCCAACGGTTCGGCCAGCGCCTCGGCGGGGCGATTGTCGGTGACGGTGACGATGGCGCCGGCATTGGCGAGATACCTCGCCACACCGAGACCGCCGCCCCGCGTGCCCAGCCCCATGACGGTGACGCGCTTGCCGGTCAATGCGCTCACGTCGCTCCTCAGAATTGCACCAGCGCCATCGCGACGCCGATGATGCCGGCCATCATGCCGATCATCCAAAAACGCATGGTCACCTGCGTTTCCGACCAACCCAGCATTTCGAAATGGTGGTGCAGCGGCGTCATGCGGAATACCCTCCGGCCCTCGCCTGTGCACCGCCGGGTCCACTTGAACCAGCCAACCTGAATGATGACCGAGCTGACCTCGGCCACGAACACGGCGCCCACCACCGGCAGCAGCAACCATTGCCCGGTCATGAAGGCGACCGTGGCCAGCGCCGCGCCGAGCGCCAGCGAACCGGTGTCGCCCATGAACACCTGGGCGGGGTGGGCGTTGAACCAAAGGAACCCCATCAGGGCGCCGACCATGGTGAAGCAAAAGGTGACGACTCCGAGTTGCCCCTGCCGATAGGCGATGATCGCGTAGGCGACGAAGGCGATCGCCGCCGTGCCTCCGGCCAGCGTGTCGAGCCCGTCGGTGAAGTTGACGGCGTTGGCCATGGCGACGATCGCGACCGCGGCGACCGGCAGGTAAAACCAGCCGATGTCGTAGCGGCCGATGAACGGCAGATAGATATGGTGCAGCTCCAACCCGAAGGGATACGGAGCGTGCAGGATAACCGCCGCCGCGATCCCGACCAGCAACAGCCAGCCAAATTTCCCGGTGGCGCTCATGCCCTTGCCGTGTTTGCCGCCCAGCAGGCTGAGCCGGTCGTCCAGCGCGCCGAGCACCGCGCACGCCAGCAGCACGCCCACCGGCAGCAACATGGAGAGTCGGCCGACTGTGTTGAACACGAGCGTGACGACGATTACCGTCGCCGCAACCATGATGCCGCCCATGGTGGGGGTGCCGGTTTTCACCAGGTGCGTTTGCGGCCCTTCTTCGCGCACCAGTTTGCGGACTTTCTGCATGCGCAGCCACGTCACGATCGGTCGCCCGATGATGAGCGTGATGACGAAGGCCAACCCTGCCAGAGCCAGCGAGACGGCCATGTTCTGGTTGGGGTCGGACGGCATGACGCTGTCCGCCGTCAACACGAACGCAGGCACGAAGAACGTCATCGCGCGGCGGTCTCGCCTTCGCCGGCAGCCGCTTCACCGAGCGCCGCGACGATATCTTCCATGCGCAACCCGCGCGATCCTTTCAGCAGCGCCACGTCGCCCGGCCCCAATTCCCGCCGGAGCAGCGCGATCAATTCGTCCCGGTCATCGGCTCCGAATGATGTCACGCGGGGTCGCTTGCCGTCGACGGTCGGCTCCATGGCCGCAGCGGCGATGCCCCGCGCTTCGGCGCCGAACGTAATGATCCAGTCGGCGGTTTCGGCCGCTCGTCGCCCGACCCGCTGGTGCGCATCCGCCGACGCGGCTCCCATCTCTCGCATGTCGCCCAGCACCGCGATGGCGCGCGCCGCGCCCGCGGCCGCCAGCACTCCAAGCGAGGAGAACATCGAAGGGGGGCTGGCATTGTAGGTGTCGTCGATCAGTTGGGAGCCGCCGGGGCCAGGCACGAAGCGCAACCGGATCTGGGCGGCGCGATCGGCCAGCGCCGGCAACATCTCCTCCGGCTCCATGCCGAGCGCATATCCGACCGCCAGTCCGGCCAGCACCATGGCCGGCACATGCTCGCCCACCATGGGCGTCGCCGCCGGCCAGCGCCGATCCCCAATCTCCAGCGTGAAGCGGATGCCGCCCAGTCCCAGATCCTCGGCATCGGTCGCCCGCACGTCGGCTCCAGCCTCCAATCCGAAGGTGACGATGCGACCACGACACCGGTCGCGCATCGGCCGCACCAGCGGGTCATCCACGTTGAGCACAGCCACACCATCGGCTGGCAGCGCATCGACCAGTTCAGCCTTGGTTTCGGCGATGGCGGCGAGCGATCCCATGCGCTCCAGGTGGACGGGGTGGATATTGAGCACCGCACCGAGACCGGGTTGGGCGATGCCAGCCAGCAACGTCAGATCGCCGAAGGCGTAGGCGCCGCCCATCTCCAGCACGGCGACCTCGACATCCGGCGCAATCTCCAGCAGCGACAGCGGCAGTCCGATTTCGTTGTTGAGGTTGCCGGGACTCTTGTAGACGCGGAAGCGGCGACCGAGGATAGCGGCGGTCACCTCTTTGGCGCTGGTTTTGCCGACGCTGCCGGTGATGCCCACCACGGTCGTCGGCAAGCGGTTTCGCCACCAACCCGCCAGACGCTGCAAGGCCAGAATCGGGTCATCCTCGACCACGATCAGCGGCAACGGTGATTCCGTCACATCCGCCCAGCGGCGATTCACCAGCGCGGCCGCCGCCCCGTTGGCGGCAGCGGCGGAGATGAAGAGGTGGCCGTCGAAGCGCTCGCCCTTGATGGCGATGAAGAGATCTCCCGGCTGGACCGCTCGCGCATCACGTTCAATTGTCCGGAAGCGGGCATCGGGCGGCAGGTCGCCACGGAGGCGGCCGCCAGTTCCCGCCAGCACGCTGCGGAGATCGAGCGGATGCATTTAGCTGGCTCCTTCGTCAGTGTGCGGTTTGGGCAGGCGCGCGGCGACGCGCAGCACGGCGCTGCGACTACGCGGATTGGCGGCCTGCTCGGCAGGCGATGCTTTGATCGCCTTGCGCGTCACCCGCGCGAGCCGCGGCCGGTGACCGCAGGTGCAGATCGGCATGCCGGGCGGGCAGAGACACTCCGCGCTCTCCCGGGCCATGAACTGCTTGACGATGCGGTCTTCCAGCGAATGAAAGCTGATCACGACCAATCGACCACCGGGAGCCAACACATCGACCGCGCCAGCGAGCGCGCGCTCCAGCGACGCCAACTCGTCGTTGACGGCGATGCGCAGCGCCTGAAACGAGCGCGTGGCAGGGTGGGTGTCCCGCCCACGGCGACCGCCGACGGCGCGTTCGACCAGTGCGGCAAATTGTCCGGTCGTACGGATCGGCGCACTTTCCCGGGCGCGTACGATCGTGCGGGCGATACGGCGCGATTGCGGCTCCTCGCCATAGCGCCAGAGCAGATCGGCCAAGGCGTCGGCATCAAGCGTGGCGACCAGCTCGGCGGCGGAAGAGCCCCGACTTGGGTCAAAGCGCATGTCGAGCGGTCCCTCGCCGCGAAAACTGAAGCCGCGCACGGGCGTATCAAGTTGGAACGACGAGACCCCCAGGTCGAGCAGCACCCCGTCGAGCGGGACCGCTTCGGCGGTTCTGGCGATCGGTTCGAGATCGGCGAAGTTGCCCCGCACCACGCGTAACCGGGCGCCGACCCCTGGTTCGGCGGCGAGCATTTCGGCGCGCACGATCGCTTCCGGATCGGCGTCGATGGCGAGCACGAGACCATCGGGCGCAGTGGCGCGGAGGATGGCGCGGGTATGACCACCGCCGCCGAAGGTGCCGTCGAGGTAGCGACCGCCGGGACGGGGGACCAACGCGGTCAGCGCCTCCTCCAGCAGCACCGGTTGGTGGCCGACAGGCGCGACGGGCGCGCCCGCGTTCGCCTCGACCGGTTCCATGCCGCACCCTCCCGGAACGCACTGCCGTTTCTATAGGGCGAGCATAAACCGCGCGGGCATTGCCGCGCCGGGATTGGGCGCCGGGTTGGCGGCAAGCACGATCAGATGAGGCTGGCCAATCGCTCCGCGATCTCGGCGCCGCTTGCGTCGAGGCGATCGGCGACGCTCTGCCACGCGTCCGGATTCCAGATTTCGATATGGCTATGGACGCCGATGACGAGCGCGTCTTTCTCCAGTTTGGCGTACCGGCGCAGCTCAGGCGGTACGAGGATGCGCCCCTGCCCATCGAGCGCCAGATCGGCGGCCTCGGCGAACACCATGCGGCGAAAATTGCGCGCGTCGGGGTCGGTGATGGGGAGCGCGACGATCCGCTCCGCCAACGGGCGCCAGGCGCTCATCGGATAGAGCGACAGACAGCGATCGATGCCGCGAGTCAGCACGAGGCCCTCGCCGAGCGCATCGCGAAAGCGGGCCGGCACCGCTAGCCGACCTTTCGCATCCAGGGTATGGGCGTGACGCCCGAGAAACATTGCGCCTCTACGATCCGCGGGGCCATGTCGGCGGGGGTTGCATGCCGGAGCGGGTTATCCACACGGCGGCCCACTTGTCCCCACTTTGCCCCACTGTTATCCACAGCATAGTGCCCACGCCCCACTCCTGTAAAGAGCGAGAATCGAGATAAACTGCGCGTTCGTACGCGGCTAATTTGCTTGATAGAGAACGGATGTTCTGATACTATCAGGCGGCGAACCGCGACGCCCGGAAAGGAGCCCCCGATGTTGCTTGGTTGGTACGATCCCGATCGCAAGCGCAACATTCGTCTGAAGCTGGATACCGCCATCGAGCGCTACGTCGAGAAATTTGGCGCCAGCCCTGAGGTCGTGCTCACCAACCCGGTCGACGCCGTCGAATTGCGCACCCCGACCCGGCGCCATCCCGGTGAGATTCCCCTCGCCATTCATGAAGCAACGTTCGTCCCGCGCTGGACCTTCTACATCGGCGACGAGACGGACATCGAGCCGGTGATCGCGGCTTGAGCGCGGCCCCCTCCCGGTAGCACGCTGGCCATGCGGCTGCCGCGCAGGGCCCTGACGCACTTCGACGTCGGGAAATGCGAACGGGCGCGGAGCCAAGCCCCGCGCCCACCGCCGGTTCGATCGGAGTCGGTTTCGATCAGTCGCCGCTAACGACGCCGACGTGCTCGTCGAGCAGTTGGTTGACCGCGCGCGGCGGCACACCGCCTTGCAGCCGGCCGACCACCTCGCCGCCCTTGAACAGGATCACCGTCGGCAGCAGCATTACCCGCTGGGCGATGGCCTGCTCCTGATTCTCGTCGATGTTGAGCTTGACGATCTTGATGTCGGTGCGCTCGGCGGCGACCGTCTCCAGCAAGGCGCCCATCGTCTTGCACGGTCCGCACCACGGCGCCCAGAAATCGACCAGCACCGGTTTGTCGGCCTGCAGCACTTCCTGCTCGAACGCGTCGTCGCTGATATCCGGAATCATGCCCATGCGGCGCTCCCGTTCCCTGCTGA
>JADLCW010000020.1 GCA_020847015.1 Thermomicrobiales bacterium
CGGGGTGGGTGATGTCATCGAGCCTGCACCCGCACAATGCTCCCGGGTCGTAGCCGAGCATGGCGGCGAAGACGGGATTGACGTCCTCGAGCGCGCCATCGTCGGCGTCGGCGACGGCCAACCCGATGTCAGCCTGGTGAAAAGCGCTGGCGTATGTCGCCGCACGAGCGATCAGGTCGGCAGAATCGGCCAGAGCCGGCAGCGCCGAAATCGGCGCAGCGGAATGCGGTGGGTTTGGATCGTTCACCACCATCAACGGCACATCCTCACGCGGTCGCTCGCCTGGCGCCGCCGCGACACGCTCTCTCGGGAACCATGCTTGCAACGGACCCGTCGATCAGTCCCGGCTGCGGCGGTGAAACCAAAAGCGCAATCGCGGGGCGGACCGCGCCGCCGGGGTTATGCGGAAGCCGCCAACTGCCGCGCCGGCAGCCGCACGTGGAAGGTGGATCCGGCGCCTTCAGTGCTCTCCGCCCAAACCTTGCCACCGTGCAGCCGCACGATCTCCCGCACGATCGACAACCCCAGGCCGGCCCCGACGACCGTCTGCGTCCGCCCCGTGTAGACTCGCTCGAAGCGATCGAACACCCGCTCCAGCGAGTCTCGGGGGATGCCGACGCCTTCGTCCGTAATGGCGACGTGCACCGCCTTGCGCTCGCGGTTGGTGCGGATGGTGATGCGACTCCCCTCGGGCGAGTACTTCAGCGCGTTGCCAATCAGCGCCGCCACGACTTGCGCCAGACGGTCTCGATCCGCCGCGACCGCGGGCAGCCGCTTGTCCAGCGCCAGCCGAATCTCGCGCCTTGGCTCGCGATCGTGGACGTGAGCCGCTACGTCGCGCACGACCCGGTTGACATCGGTGTCTTCCAGTTGCAGCGGCAGTTCGTCGTCCTGCATCTGGTCCAACAGCAGCATGTCGTCGATCATCTTCGCCATCTGCGCCGCCTGATCGGCGATGACCGTGGCGAACTCGGCAATCTCGTCCGGGTCCGAGATTCGCCCCGCCAACAGTTCACCGTACCCCTGGATCGCCGTCAGCGGGCTGCGAAACTCGTGGCTGAGCAGAGCGATGAACTCGCTTTTGCGCTGGACGGCGGCGCGCGCCTCGGCCGCCAGCGCCTCGTCAGCCAGCGCGCCGATCTGGTCGGCGAGGTTTTCCGTTCGATCCTGGATATCACGGGAGTTGACGACGACGCCACGCACCGCGGGCTCATCGAGCAAATTGGCGATCGTGATCTCGAACCAGCGATACATGCCGCCGACCACTCGCCGGCGAACCACCGCGTGTTCCGCCACGCCATCGGCATCCCGCGCCCGCAGCAGCGCGTTCCGCGCCAGCGCGCGGTCGTCCGGGTGGATCGAGTCCATCACGTCGCGGCCGAGCGCCTCGGATTCCGGCACGCCGAAGACGGCCGGATACGATGAGCCGGCAAAGCGGAGTCGACCCCGCTCGTCGAGCACCTCGACGGCTTCGGAGGAGTTCCGTAGCAGCGCGCGCAGCCGATCGTCGCCGTGACGCAGCGCCGCTTCCGCTTCCCGCCGGCGAGTGATGTCCTGCACTTGCAGCAGGCGGCGACCCTGCCCGCCCGGCGCAGGCAGTCGGGTTGCTGTGAGTCGAACCCAGATCTCCTGACCGTTCTTGCGGCGCAGGCGGCTTTCCCGCTGGCCGGAACTTCCCGTCCGGCCACCGAGCCGGCGGTTAGCGGCGCGTTCTTCTTCCGGAGTCAGATCATCCAGGGTCAATCCCACCAGTTCGCCCGCTTCGTACCCGAGCAGCCGACCCAGCGCCGCATTGGCTTCCTGCACCCGTCCCTCTGGCCCCACAATCGCCATGCCTTCCGCCGACCGGCGGAGAGCGCCGACCACGTCGGTCTCGCCGGAAACCGGCGGGATCGCGAGCGAGGTCTCCTCGGCCGAACTGTGCGACATCCGGGACGCCCTCCAAGCGACGCGCGTGCGCCACCGCGCCAATACGACCCACGGCTGCCGACGGCAGCTGGTGAGCGTCCTCAGGATGACGTTCAGAGATGAGAGATTCCGAAATGGGTGGTGAAAGGGGAGTGAAAAAGTCCGCGCGACACGATCGCCGAGTCCGGCGCGACTGCGCCGCCCGATGCGGGCGGCGCAGTCGCGGGTGCAAGTCGCGCAAGTCCACGCACCATTTGGAACCCGGGCCGGCATGAGACAAAGGCCGCTGCGGTGGTCGTTCAAAGCCCCGTCGCATCGTCAGTCGCGGTCGCTACCCAGCCCTGATGCTGGGGCGTCAGCGGTTGGAAACATGAAGAGCGGGACAATCGCAGCACCTGGCTGCGCACCAGTCTGAAGGTGGAAACCACCACTCGACCCGGCGAGCGAGCGCCCGCCGAGATTGGCTGCGACAATGGGGGCCGGCAGCGGCCCGAGATCCAGCTCGTAGCTGCCCGGCGGCAGATCGAACCAGGTGGCGAATCCGGGACCGTACCGATCCGGCAGGATCGGCGCGGCGCGGGCGAGAATCAGCCTCGGGGCGATGGGAATCGGCGCGGGCGCGCAATCGGCCGGCTCGAACGCGTCGGGCGCGGCGGCAGGCGGACATGCCAGCGTCATAATGATCAGCGCACGCTGCGCCTGCCGGTCCGCATCAGACCGCGCGGCGCCGGGCGCGGTGGTCGATGGCGCAGCAGCGGTCTCCCGATCGGCGCTCCCTCCCGAATCGGCTGTCCGGAACAAATACAGCGTGAGGGTAGCGTCGATCGTATCCCGGGCCATCTCGATCTGATAGGCGTTGGCGTCCGCGATTCTGGCCTGCCCGGCGAGCAGCGAACCGGTGAGCGGCGGCGGCAGCGGCCCCACGACGAGGGTGTAGCGCCCCGGCGGCAAACCGAGCCAGGAAACGCGCTCCGGTGCGGTCGAGGCTGGCGGCAGCGGTTCGCCTCGGCCGCGCAGCAAGGAGAGCGCGATCGGAGCCCCACCGGCGGACGCCACGTTCTGAATGCACCGGGTCGGGTCGAACATCTGCGCCGTGGCTCCCGGCGGGCACAGTAGCAGTTGAACCGACAGGTTGCCGCCGTCGGTATCGCCGCGCGCGTTGTCCGGCACGATGTCCCAGCGGCAGGCAACACTGCCGGTCACAGTCAGCGTGTAACGATTGCGGTCGACGCGGGTGGCGACCTGAGCGCCAGCGAGGTCGAGACAGCGAGCGTAGGACTGGGCAAAGTCACCCGGCACGCCCGCCGTCAGTTGGTAGGTTCCGGGCGGAAGATGTTGGAAGCGAAGGCGGCCGGTGGCATCGGCGGTGATCTCCTGAACGACTGGGCCATCAATGGTGAACGCGACGCCGGCAGCTGGGGAGCCACAGTCCAGATCGAGATTTTGCGGCTCGGTCGCGACCGGACAGATGCGGGCGAGCAGCGCGATCGAGCCGCCATGGCCCGGCTCGCTTGATCCGGTCGGCGTCGCGACCGCCTCTTCCGGGGCGGCGGCCGGTGTAGCGGTAGGAGTTCCCAGGGTTGCTGCAACTGGCGTCGCCGCGATTGGCGGGGTCAGGCGAGTCGGTGCTTCGGCGCTGACCAACGCCGCCAGCACGGTCGCCCGATCGCGGCCGACTCCGCGCACCACGGCCGCGCCATCCACCTCGACGGTCGCTCCGGCCGCGACCCGCAGCGGGCGGCCATGACCGAGATCGATCTCGACGGTTCCCGCCGCCACGTGCACCAGGGTTGCGAGAACGCCCGCCGGCAAAGCCGTCTCCTCGCCGCGGCGCAGCACATCGCGGATCAGATCGATATCGAATTCGCCGTTGCCGGGGGAGCGGATCGGGGCGCCGACGTAGGCAGCCCCGGCCGCGCCGGCAACGGCGGCGTCCGCGGCGGCGACGAGGTCGATGCTC
>JADLCW010000021.1 GCA_020847015.1 Thermomicrobiales bacterium
CCCGCCTTCATCGCGGCCAGCCCGCACCCGACGCCGGCAGACGACGATGACCCCGAGACAGCGCTGCAACGCCTGATCGTGCGCTATATGGAAGGGTTCGGGCCGGTGTCGGTCGCTGACGTGGCGCAATTCACCTCGATTCCACGAGGGCGGATCAAAGCGGCGCTGCGAGCGTTGGCAGGTGAGCTGGAGCGGCTGGAGGGACCGAGTGGCGAAGAACTGTTCGATATCCCCAACGCGCCGCGCCCGGATGCGGCCACGCCGGCGCCGCCCCGGCTGATGGCCATGTGGGACAGCGTTCTGCTGGCCTATGCCGACCGCAGTCGCATCATCCCGCCGGAGCGCCGCCCATACGTGATTCGCACCAACGGCGATGTGCTGCCGACGCTGCTGATCGACGGCTACGTCGCCGGCGTCTGGCGTCCGGTGGCGGGCGGCATCGAGACGACCGTCTTCCATTCCTTGCCGGATGATGTTTGGGCCGCGCTCGCCGGCGAAGCGCGGGCGCTGGCGAACTTCCTCGCCAGTCGCGAACCGGAGGTGTACCGCCGCTACGGTCACTGGTGGGGCAAACTCCCCGACGGCGAAGTCCGCCTGCTCCCGATGGAGTGAGGACCGTGACACGGGAACGTCGTCAGGCACGCGGGCGCTCCCGACCCCCGCGCCATCCCGGGCGATAACGAAGGATCTCGTTGGCTCTACGCATGTTTAGCGAGAGCAGACGTCGCAATGATTTTACTTGGCGTGTGTCATCAAGTGTACGATCCTTCGCTTCGCTCGGGGCGTCGTGGTCGTCATCATCGCATGCCGCCCGAACGACTTCCCCGTGTCGCAGCCTGCCGGCGTCGTCCTGGCGCGCCGCGCTCACCGGGAGTCAGTCGGCTGCCGCCGCAGCGCGCCGCGCCGCCACCGGAACCAGCATGACCGGAACCGGCGCCTCCCGCACCAGCTTTTCAGCGACGCTGCCCAGCAGCCAGCGCAGCGCGCCGCCGCGGCCGTGGCTGGTCATCACGATCAGATCGCCTTCCCGCGTCGCATCGGCGATCGTCTGCGCGGGTGCGCCAGTCACCACCTCCAGATCGGCACGCACGCCCTGACGGCCGAGCCAGTCGCGCGCTTCACCCAGCGTCGTCTCGGCGTCGGCGCGCAGCCGGTCGACGATCGTCTGACCGATCGTCGGATCGACCGCCGCCAGCGGAGCCACCTCGATGGCGATCCGGTGCGCGTCGACAGCGGCGACGAGTCGCACCGCCACCTTCAACCGGGTCGCCAGCGTGGCGACGACCGGCAGCGCTTCCGTCGCCATCATCGAACCGTCGAGCGGGACAACGAGACGGCGAATGGGGGGCGACGGCGGCTCGCCATCGCCGGGGCGAACGAGCAGCACCGGTTTTGGCGAATTGCGCGCCACCCGATCGGCCACGCTGCCGAACACCAGCCGTCCGAATGCTCTCCGACCGCCGGTGCTCATCGCGATCGATTCGACGCCTGCCGCATCGGCGACCCGCAGAATCTGCGCGGCCGCATCGCCGACCGCCACTTCCAGCCTGGTCGTCGGGCGCCGCTCGCCCAGCGTCGCCTCGGCTCGCTTCAGATCGTCGATGGCCAGTCGCTTGGTGAGCTGGCCCATCTCGTCGGCGGTGACAAAATTCTGTCCCCAGAGACCGGCGACCGATTCGGGTTCCGCCACGACTTCCAGCAGGATCAATGCCGCCCCCGGGGCCAGCAGCGCCCGCGCATATGGCAGCGCCTGCTCGGCCAGTGGAGAACCGTCCAGGGGGACAAGGATGCCGGCCGGCGCGCGTTCGTCGCTCATGCATGCCTCCAGAACGTCGATGGCGCCTGTTCGCTCGCGGCGCGTCCGATCCTCCTCGATTGTATGGCGCGGCGCGCAACGATGGCGTGGCGCCGCGCGGCCGGATGTGGCGGCGCCGCAACGACCTGCCGGTTGTGGCGCACATCCTGCGTAGGTCGCCAGCGAGATTGCCGGCGGCGCCCGATCGGAGCATGCCGCTCCGATGCGGTGGCGCATCGATGCGGTCGGCGATCTGGAGGAGTGCGATGGCCAAGATCCACCGGCGCGAAGGCATCAATCCGGAAGAAGGCATCCACAAGTACGGCGACGTGACCTTCGCCGACCCGGTCAACAACAAATACCCGATCAACACCGCCGAGCACGTGCGGGCAGCCTGGAGCTACATCCATCACAAGAACGACGCCGACAAGTACGAACCAGACGAAGTCGCGCTCATCGAGAAGCGGATCGAAGAAGCCGCCAAGAAATTCGGCGTCCATCTGACCGAATAGCAGCGCCGGTGGGGCGCTCGTAGCGACGGTCGAGGCGGGGGACCAGCATGATCCGGGGGTATGCCGAGCAGCCGAGCCCGCACCCGGGAGATCGGTTGACGCTGCGGGTGGCGACCGACGCCCCGCGGTTCCGCGTCGAGTTTTACCGCTGCGGAGCCGATCTGGTCTGGTGCGGGCAAACGGACTGGTTGCCCGGGCGGGACGCTCCCTTGCACCTGCCGTTCGCGGATTGGGGCCGCCCCGGTCGCGGTCTGCACGGCGAGCCGCTCGCTCCGTGGCCGGCCTACGCGGTCGCACTGCCGGCGGACATCGCCTCCGGCGTCTATCTGGCCGCCTTCGTCGAAGGCGACGCAGCCGGGCGCGAAACGGCGCGCCCCGATTGCACGACACCGGACGGGCGCACCGCCAAGGCGCTGTTCACCGTCCGCGCCGCGCCGGGGCGAGAAGCGCGCATCCTTTACAAACTCCCGCTGCTGACCTACCACGCCTACAACCTCGGCGGCGACGCGCCGTACGACAACAAAACCCGGCAGGGTCACTGGTGTCTCTACAATCCGCCCTGGTTGCGTCATGTCGCGCTGCCGTTTCCGCCGGGGGTCAGTCTCCACCGACCCGGCGGCGGCACGGGCGCCACCCCCTACGACACCTTCAACTTCGATCCGTTCGACCCCACCCCGCGCCAGACATTCGTCCACTGGGACGCCCGCTTCGTAACCTGGATGGAGCGCGCCGGGTACACGGCCGACTACTGCACCGATGTCGACCTACATCGTGACGGTCCCGCGCTGCTCGCCCCCTACAAGTTGCTCGTCAGCGTCGGGCACGATGAGTACTGGAGCGAGGCGATGCGGGACGCCGTGGAGGATTTCATCGCCGCCGGCGGCAATACGGCCTTCTTTAGCGGCAACACCGCCTGGTGGCGCGTCGTTTTCCACGACGACGTCACCTTCAGCCGCGTTGGCCAATGGCACGAAACCGATCGCCCGGAAAACACGATGATCGGAGTCAGCTTCCGCAACGGCGGCGAGCGCGACAAGAACGATCACCCGCAACCGGTCGGCTATCAGGTGCAGCACGCCGACCACTGGGTCTACGACGGGACCGGTCTGCGCGACGGCGACATCTTTGGCGGGGCGGGCGAGTACATCGCCGGCTACGAGTGCGACGGGGTCGAGTTCGATCGCGCCGATCTGGAGGCCGGGCGGCCCGTCGCGCCCACCGGAGTCGATGGCGCACCGGCCGAGTTCATCATCCTCGGCATCGCCGACGCTCGCCCCAGCGGCTGGGGCTTCGGCAACGGAGCCGCGACCATGGGGCTGTTCACCCGCGGCGGCACGGTGTTCAACGGGGCCACCACGGACTGGGCGCGCGTGCTGACTGGCGGCTCCTCGCCGCAGGTGGAGCGGATCACCCGCAACGTGCTGGATCGCCTGAGCGTCTGATCGCCGGCGCTTGCCGCAGTTGGCCGGCGGCCGACCCGCTCCGTCTTCAGCCGGCGCGCGTCGCATCATCCCGCGCCTCGTGTCATCCCGAACGATGTGAAGGATCCCGTGTGTTCGCCTGGAAGGTTGCGGCGGGAAGTGAGGTCCTTCGCACCCCCGTGGACTGTCTCCGGCAGAGGGCGACAGCAGCCGCTCGCCCTCTGCCGGGCAGCCCGTACCCCTCTCCCGATGTCATCCTGAACGCCGCAAAGGACCCCGAGCGATGGCGCGCGTGCGC
>JADLCW010000022.1 GCA_020847015.1 Thermomicrobiales bacterium
TCACGTTCGCCAGCCAGCCGATGGCGGAACCTAGCGCGATCGCCGCCGAGGCGACGATTGCGCTCGCCGCTGGATCGCCGGCTGCTGCCGCATGCAACACCGGCTCGGCGCGGTCGCAGACGATTCCGGTGGCGGCGTAGCGGCGGGCGATGGCCGAACCGGAGGCATACCCCTCCAGCACGACCGGCTCCAGCGCGCCGCAATGCGGACAGGGCAGAGTGAGCGGGCCGGTCGCCAGCACGAGCGCGGCCCCGTGCGCCCCGACCAGCGGCCGACCGTCCAGCACGATCGCCGAGGCGATGCCGGTGCCGATCGTGATGTAGAGCCATATCTGAAACCCTGCTCCGGCACCGAAGCTCGCTTCGGCCAGCGCCGCTGCGCGCACATCCGCCTCGATCGTCGTTGGAGCGATGGTCGCGAGTCGCGTTTGAACCGGGACATCGATCCAGTCGATGGTTTGGGCGCTCGTCACCCGCCCGGTCGGGTCCACCAGCTCGCATACGCCAAGCCCAATGGCGGCAGCGACACCGCTTCGCGCCCGCGCCGCATCGGCCAGTGTTTCGGCCAGGGTGACGACATCGGCCAGCACCGCGGCGCCGCCGCGATCCGGGCGCGTGGGCGCCTGACACGCGGCGGCTGTTTCCCCGGTGATCGGGTCGAGCAACCCGCCGGCGATCTTGGTGCCGCCGACATCCAGCCCGATGACCCAGCGACGCGGCGCGCTCATGCGTCTTCCGGCGGCTGATAGCGAGGGGCCACACCGAAATAGAACTCGGCCGGCTCGGCGCCGATGTTGTGGTAGGCGTGGATCGTGCCGCGGGGCAGATAGAACCCGTCGCCGGGATGCAGTTCGAACCAGTTGGGTCGTTCTCCGCGCGCCAGCCGCACGTTCAGCACTCCGGAGCGGACATACAGACTTTCGTCGCCGTCGTGGCTGTGAGCGCCCATGTGCCGACCCGGCAGCAGGCGAACGCGGCCGACCGTGAGCCGATCGGTCGCGGCGAGCAACCCGACCGGGGTGGGATGCTCGGCTCCCAGCATCGTCCAAAGCAGATCGTGCTCGCGCACCGACCAGATCGTTTGGCCGATCGCCGCCGCGGCGCGCTCCATCGGCCAGCGTCCCAGCAGATCCACCCGGGTATAGTGCACCGCCTCCAGCGGAGGTTGCATCCGGGCGTAGGAGCCGGATGTCCCCTGCGATGGCGGCGGCGCGAAGAACTCCAGCACCCGCAGCGGCGTAATGTCGTCATTCCAGGCGTGGTGCCAGGTGTCGCGGCGGAAAAAGGCCGCCTCGCCGGGCGCGATCCGGTGGACTTCGCCGGTGGCCGGGTTGGCGATGACCATCGTTCCTTGCAGAACGAGATAGAGCACATCGGCGGCGAAGATTGTCCGGAAGGCATCCGAATGGCGGAACCCGCCGCCGACCGGCACACCCCAGACGAGTTGATGAATGCGGTCGCTGGAGACGTAGATCCAGTCGGCCACCTCGCCTGCCTCGGGATCGCCCCACAAGTGGCGGGCGACGGAAGCGTACGGGATTGGGGCGGGGCCGTCGAAGGTGGGGCGGGGGGAGGGAGCGTAGCCGCTCATGACAACCGCCTCGGATCGTGGGCTCGGTGAGCGCCGGCATCCAGCAGCGGAGCATCGGGGAAGGCAGGCGGCGTGAACGTGCTGTCGATAGCGACCGCGCGCCCGGTGCGGCCCGATTCCATGCTGGCGAGCATGATCTCCAGCACGTGGTAGGCGTGCTCGGGTGTAATGAGCGGGCGGCGCCCGGTTTCTACGCACTCCACCAGATGCTCGATGCCGGCGTGCCATGGCCAGTCGCTCGTATCCTCAAAATTCTGCCAACAGCCGAGTCGGTTTTGCCAGAGCTGATAGCCGCGCGGGGCCCAGTCCTCGCCGACCATCTGGAGCGTGCCCTCCGTGCCGTACAACTCGATGCCTGGCACATCGTATTTCTGGATGGTGAACCCGGTGGTGATCGCGGCGTAGCGAGCATCGCCCCAATCCAGCAGTAGATGGGCGTTGTCATCGGTGCGAACCGCCATCGGCTCGCCGCCGACAACCCGCTCCGGGATAGCGATGCCGCTCATGGCGATGACCCGTCTGACCGGTCCCAGAATGCCGGTCAGCGTGGTGACGTTGTAGACCCCCAGATCGAACATGGCGCCACCGCCGGGCTGGTAGAACCACGGCCCCCAATCGGGACCGGCCCAGCCGTAGAAGCCGCGCGCGGTTAGCACCCGTCCGATGTCGCCCTCATGCACCCTCCGCCACATCGCCTGATAGGTCGGACTGAGCACGACGTGCGGCGCGGGAACCAGAAACCCGGAACTGCGCCGCGCAAGTTCGACCAGCTCGGCTGCCTCGGGTCGCGTCATCGCCATCGGCTTTTCGACCAGCACATGCTTGCCAGCCAGCAGCGCGTCGCGGGCGATGGCGAAGTGCTCGGGCATGGAGGTGAGCACCAGCACCAGATGCACCGCCGGATCGGCGAGAACCTGCCGATAGTCAGTCGTGAAGTTGGCGAGAGCGTACTTCTCGGCGACCTCCTGCCGACGCGCCGGATTGGCGTCGCACGTCCAGCGAATGTCCACACGCGGGCGCGGCACGTTCAGATGCTGCAGATGGGGAATGTACTTGCGCGCCACGCTGCCGCAGCCGATCACCCCGACCCCGATCGGTTTTTCCACGCTATCCTCCCGATTTTCGCGCGAGCCTCGCTTGGCGCGCTGGATGCTCACTCGATCACCAAACTCAACCGTTCGCTCGTCGTGTCCGGGCTGCCCGTCGTCCGGGTATCGAGCGCGATGCGGACCCGATCGGCGCGATAGTCGGCGCGGAACGCTTCCACCGGCCGCCCGGCATCGTCGCGCACGACCCCCGCCACTCGCAGCAGCGGCACGCCACGATCCACGCCCATCAGCGCCGCCTGTCCGACATCGGCGGGAATCGCCTCCACCGTCTGCGATGCGCTGCCGAGCCGGATTCCACAATGCGTCGATAGCAGCGCGTAGAGCGATGCGTCTTCCAGATTCGCCTCGATCAGATCCGGACAGCGGTCGGCCGGCAACCAACTCGTTTGCAGCAGCACCGGTGTTTCGCCGGCCAAACGCAGCCGGACGATACGGAGCGCCGTGGCTCCCGGCGGCAACGCCAAGGTCTCGGCGATGGGAGGTGAAACCGGTTCGATCGCGCGTTCCAGCAGTCGAGTCGCGACCGCGATGCCCTGGCGCGCCGTTTCTTCACCGAAACCGAGCAGGGTGAGCGCGTCGTAGGTCAGCTTGGGCGCGGCCACGAAAGTCCCCACGCCGTGGCGCACGACGATGACGCCCTCGCGCACCAGCGCGGCCAGCGCCTGTCGCGCGGTCATGCGGCTGATGCCGGCGGCTTCAGCCAGATCG
This sequence comes from Thermomicrobiales bacterium, assembly GCA_020847015.1. Taxonomy (GTDB): domain Bacteria; phylum Chloroflexota; class Chloroflexia; order Thermomicrobiales; family UBA6265; genus CADCWF01. The sequence continues at coordinate 3,408 of JADLCW010000022.1, forward strand.
CGCTCTGGCGGCAGACGGTCGCCGGGGGGCAAGGAACCGTCGCGCACGCGGGCGGCGATCCACTCGGCGAGTTGGTGGTAGCGCGGCACGGGGCTGGCAGGGTCGAGATGCAGCGCGGACCAGTCGACGGCGTTCACAACGCGGCTCCAGGCGAGACTCGCTCTAGAGGTCTAGACCGTAACGTACGTCCGTTGCGCCAACGCGTCAAGCCGCTAGGGCGTGTCTGCAAAGGGGTGGTAAGCTTGGCGCATGACCCGCAACCTCCTCACCGACGGCCAGTGGGCGCGGCTGGAGCCGCTGCTGCCGCCGGCGCGGCCGCGCACCGGGCGGCCCAACAA
>JADLCW010000023.1 GCA_020847015.1 Thermomicrobiales bacterium
AAGGAGTAGCGGGCCAACCGTTCGCCGCCTTCGATGCTCTCCAGCAGAAAGGCCGGCTGTTCGCCGCGGATCTTCAAGTAAGCGGAAACGGGGGTTTCGAGATCCGCCATCAACTCACGCATCAGCGGAACGGTCGTCTCGCCGCCGGCGCGGCGGGCGGCGATAGCGTGCACCTCGCCCAGCGTGGGCGCCAACACCCAACGGTTGCGTGGGACGACATGTGGCGGTCGTTCGAGGGTGGCGTCGGTCATCGCGCGATCCTCCCGGCGTACTGTTGACCGGGACGGAGGGCAACAAAAAACCCCCGTCCCTGTAAGGGACGGAGGCGCGCCATGCACGCTCCGCGGTGCCACCCTCATTGGGTCGGACTCGCGCCCAAACCCCACTTCAAGCGCACGGGCGTTCCCGCCGATGCGCCGCTCCCGCTATCGGGGGAGCAACCGGGGTCGTCTACTTGGCTGTCAGCCGTTCGGGACCCGACTCCCGGAGCCATTCCGCACCCGCCAGGCGCCGGGCTTGCACCATCCCCGGCTCGCTGCGCCTGTCGTTTCCGGCGCGTACTCGTTCCGTTCTGCGTCGTCCGCTCTTCACTTGCGGTCGATTTTGGCAGCGTACAGAGGCGCTTGTCAAGGCGAACGTCAACCTGCGGAGCAGTTAAAGGGAGGCGGGGCGGGAGAACTCGCCCGCCTCCGCTCCCGAAGATGATTGGTTACTTGACCTCGGCCTTGGCGCCCGCCTCTTCCAGCTTGGTCTTGGCTGCCTGAGCCTCCTCCTTGGAGACCCCGCTCTTGACCGCCTTTGGCGCGCTGTCAACCAGATCCTTGGCCTCCTTGAGGCCGAGGCTCGTCAGTTCGCGGACGGCCTTGATGACCTGGATCTTGTTGGGGCCGACTTCGGTCAGCACCACATCGAACTCGGTCTGCTCTTCTTCCGGCGCCGCTGCGCCGGCTCCGGCCCCACCCGCGGCCGGCATACCCACCGCCATCGGCGCGGCCGCGCTCACGCCCCAGCGCTCCTCGAGCTGCTTGACGAGCCCGTTCAGTTCCAACACGGTCATGTTCTCAAGCGATGAAATCAACTGCTCCTGATCCACTTGGGTCCTCCCGTTGCATCCCGGACGATGGCCGCCAAGGCGGCGTGCGACGATTGGCGCGGCTTAGTCGGCGGCCGCGGCGCCAGCCTGCTCGATCTTTGCGTTGAGCAGATAGACCATCGAGCGCGCCGGCCCGGTGAGCACGCCCAGCGTGCGCGACATCGGCGATGCCAGCATCCCGACCAGACGGGCCTGCAGCTCCTCGCGCGACGGCATGGTCGCCAGCGCCTCGATGTCACCCGCAGTCAGCATCTGGTTGCCCATCAGCGCCCCGCGCACCGTCAGCACGCGCGACGAGCGGACGAAGTCACTGACCACCTTGGCCGTCTGCACTGGATCCTCGAAGGCCAGCACCAGCCCGGTCGGGCCTGCCAGCAGCGGATCCAGATCGCCCGCGCCCACTCGACCCGCAGCGATCGCGGTCAGGGTGTTCTTGGCGATGTGGAACTCCGCGCCGACCGGTCGCAGATTGGTGCGGAACCCCTGCAGATCGGTCACCTTCAGACCGCGGTAATCGGTCACGATCGTCAATTGGGAGCGCGACAACTGCTCGCTCAACTCCTCGATCATGGCCGCTTTCTTGGCCGTTGGCATATTCGTTCACCTCCTTCCTTTGTGGCGTTGACAACGAACGGCCCCGGGTCGCGGACGACCCGGGGCGAACCACGGCGCGCCGCTTTGGCGCGCAAATGGACGAACCACGGGCCTCGGTCGGGAATTAAGCGGCGAACCGCACCGACGGTCTACGGCCGGGAACGATCGTGTTCAGTTGGATGAGCACGAACCGCTTGCCGCTACGCGACGGAAGAGGCGTTCGCCAGGGTCTGGGTCACATCCAGTTCAATCCCGGGCGACATTGTGCTCGCGATGGTGAGTGTACGGCAGTAGACGCCCTTCACGCCAGACGGCTTGGCGCGCTGCAGGGCGTCGACGAAGGCATAGAGGTTGTCGCGGATCTGGTCCGGGGTGAAGCTCTTCTTGGCGAAGGCGAGGTGGATAATGCCGGTGCGATCGTTGCGGAACTCGACACGGCCTCCCTTCACCTCGCGGATCACGTTTGGCAAGTCGGCCGGGTCGCGCACAACCGTGCCGGAACGCGGGTTCGGCATCAGACCGCGGCGGCCGAGGATGCGGCCAAGTCCACCGACTTTGCCCATTTGATCCGCCATGGCCACCGCGGCGTCGAATTCCAGCCATCCGCCCTGGATCTGCTGCACCAGGTCTTCGCTGCCGACATAGTCGGCTCCCGCTTCGCGCGCGATACGCTCGGCCTCGCCGGCAGCGAACACGAGCACCCGCACCACATTGCCCGTGCCGTGCGGCAACACGACCGTGGAGCGTACGGTTTGGTCGGCTTGGCGGGGGTCGATGCCGAGGCGCGCATGCACCTCGATCGCTTCATCGAACTGGGCGAAGGCGATTTCCTTCAGCAAGTCGATGGCCTCTTCGGGCTGGTACTGACGGGTCTCATCAACCTTGGTCAAGGCCTCGCGGTATTTCTTTCCGTGCTTCGGCATGATGCTCTCCCGTGGTGCAAACGGGGCGACGCCCCTCCCACACGCGCCGCGCTCCGCGAGCGCGGGCCGGTGCGTCGTCAGGCGACGACTTCGATGCCCATCGAGCGGGCGGTGCCTTCGATCTGCTTGACGGCGCCGTCCAGATCGACCGCATTGAGATCCTTCATCTTCAGTTCGGCAATCTCGCGGACTTGGTCCAGCGTCACCTTGCCGACGCGCTCGGTGCGCGGGTTGCCGGCGCCCTTGTCGATGCCGGCCGCCCTCCGCAACAGATCCGGCGCTGGTGGCGTCTTGGTGACGAAGGAGAACGAGCGATCCTCAAAGACGGTGATCACCACCGGGATGATCTGACCGGCCATCGAGGCGGTGCGCTCGTTGTACTCCTTGCAGAAGTTCATGATCGCGACGCCGTGCTGGCCGAGCGCCGGTCCGATTGGCGGAGCCGGAGTTGCCTTGCCCGCCGGAATTTGCAGCTTCACGTATGCCCGAACTCGTTTCGCCATCGCCCTCGTTCCTACCTCTCCCGATCGCCGCGCGCCGGCGCATCGTTATGCTTCCCGTTCGGCTTGCAGGAAATCGAGCTCCACCGGGGTTTCCCGGCCGAAGAAGGAGACGAGCACCTTCATCTTGCCCCGTTCCTGGTTGATTTCGTCGATCTCGCCCCGGAAGTCGGCGAACGGCCCATCGATGATGCGCACGGTGTCGCCCACCTGGAACGTTAGCTTCACCTTCGGCGCCTCGGCGGTCATCCCCTTCAGGATGCCCTGCACCTCGGCGTCGCTCAGCGGACTGGGCTTATTGTTGATGTTGACGAACCCGGTGACGCCCGGCGTATTTTTTAGCGCGTAAAACGTGTCGTCGTCGAGATCCATGCGCACAAGCACATACCCGGGGAAGACCTTGCGCTCCACCGTATGGCGCTGTCCGCTGCGAATCTCGATCTCTTCCTGCGTCGGCACGATCACGTCGTAGACGCGCTCGCCGAGGTCGAGCGCCTCGACGCGCGACTCGATCGTCCGCTTGACCTTGTTTTCATACCCTGAGTACGTGTGCAGCACGTACCACTGCCCAGGCGGCAGTTCCGTCGCTTCACCGGTTTCCGTCGCCCGTCTGGCGGCGAGTCGTTCCTTCAGGGAGAGCCGACCCATGGGATGCGCCTCCTCGATGTCGGGACAGGGTTCGGCCGTTACCCCACCACGCGAAAGATGGTTTGCAGAATATAGTCCACGCCGCCCAAAAGAAGGCCCAACACGACGGAGATGCCGATCACCACAAGAGTCAAATTCTTGGTCGTCTCTCGATCGGGCCAGTTGACTTTCTTCAACTCCGCAACCGTGTCCAGATAATTTTGCTTGAGATCCGCGACACGTCGCCCGATCGCGCTGGTCGGTTCCTCGGTGGGCTTTGGCGCGACCGGGCGCGGCGGGCGCGCGGGAGCGACGGAAGCCGCCTGCTCGGATCCCAGCGAGTCGACGTCCGACGTGGGCGGGCGCTGCGTCTTCGTGATCGTCCGGCGCTGGGCGCTCATCGATATTGTCCTCTCCCGGGCGCACTATCCCGCACATGAGACAGGGGCCAGCCAGCATGGGCTGCCCCCGTTCTCCCCGTCCGATGCTGGCGTCTGGCAGGGCCGACAGGACTCGAACCTGCAACCTGCGGTTTTGGAGACCGCTGCTCTACCAATTGAGCTACAGCCCTAAAGGGCGCCAGCACCGGCCGCGTCTGTTAGCGGGTCTCCCGGTGAAGCCGATGGACCCGGCACCAAGGGCAGAACTTTTGCAGTTCGAGCCTTCCCGGATCGTTGCGCTTGTTCTTCTCGCTCGTATAGTTACGGTGGCGGCATTCCACACATTCCAGTGTGATGACGTGCCGATCCGCTTTCGACTTCTTGGCCATTCTACTACATCCTCATCGCCTGGCGGCGCAACTCGCCGAACGCGGGCGAGGGGCGGGCCGCAAGCGGCGCACCGTCGTGCGGCCCGCCGAAAAATCCATTCTACTCGACGATGGAGGTGACGACACCCGCACCCACCGTGCGTCCCCCTTCCCGAATGGCGAAACGCAACCCTTCCTCGATCGCCACCGGCACGATCAACTCCACCCCCATCTGCACATTGTCGCCCGGCATCACCATCTCCGTGCCTTCCGGCAGTTCGATCGATCCCGTCACGTCCGTCGTCCGAATGTAAAACTGCG
>JADLCW010000024.1 GCA_020847015.1 Thermomicrobiales bacterium
CGCTCGATGCGCCAGTCGATATCGCGCAAGATATCGACCCGCTCCGGCGTCCAGACCCGGGCGCCTTCCAGCAGTGCGACCGGTTCCGCTCCGTCGAGTGACCGGTCGCTCACGAAACCGCCAATCGCTCGACCGGGTTCACCAGCGCGCCAATGCCCGCGATAGCGATTTCCACCTCGTCTCCACCTTCCAGCGTGAATTCCGCCGGCGGGATAATCCCGGTGCCGGTCATCAGGAATACGCCTTGGGGAAACTCATTGTGGCGGAATAAATACGCGATCAAATCGTCGAGTTTGCGGTGGATCTGAGCGGTGGACGTCTCGTCGGTAAAGTGCGGCTGCCCGTTGCGGCGGATGGTCAACCGAATCGGCAGGTTGTTCGCGTCGGCGATCTCCCAGGCGAGCGCGATGACCGGCCCGAGCGCGGCGCACTTGCGATAGATCTTGGCCTGTGGCAGATAGAGCGGATTCGCTCCCTCAATGGAGCGCGACGACACGTCGTTGCCGATGGTGTAGCCCAGAATCTCGCCACGCGGATTGAGCGCCAGCACCAGTTCCGGCTCCGGCACATCCCATGTCGAATCAGCGCGGACACCGACCGGCTGACCGGGACCAGAGACGCGATTCGGCGTCGCCTTCATGAACAGCTCTGGCCGGTCCGCCTCGTACACCAGATCGTAGACGTCCTTTTGCGTCGACTCTTCCATGCGTGCGTCCCGCGATCGCCGATAGGTGACTCCGGAGGCCCAGACTTCTTGCCGATCGAGGGGAGCCAGCAACTCGACATCGGCAAGGGGCAACCCGGCGCCGCCGGCCCGGGCGACCGCCTCTAACCGGCTCCGCAACTCGGCGGGGGCGCTGGTGAGCGCCTCGGTCATGGTGGCAGGCCCTCCTGCCGCGGCCACGTCGATGACCCGCTCGCCGTCGATCAGCCCCAGCCGCGGCTCCGCCCCGCCGACCCGAAACACGCACAGTGGCACGATCTTCACTCCCCGCGACGCTCGCCGCCGACCCGACGCCTGCTGCACCGAGAATGGCGTGATGGTACGGCAGCCGATCGGACCTGCCAACCACGGGCACTGCGTAACGACGCGATGTGCGGAAGGCTACATGCCGAGCAAGCGCAGCACCTGATCCTCGCCCAGTTCGCGAGCGAGATCGAGGTCGATGCCAGCATCGGCGAGCGAGGCGCGAAACGTGGTGACGAGCGACATCTCATGCGCGTTGAGATCGTAGCCATAGCGCTCCAGGGCGCCGGCTAGATCGTCGCGGGCCACAGCCCGAAACTCGGCATCCGTCATCGCCTGCTCGGCAAGGCGTCGCAGCAGGTCGACTCGGATCTCGTCGGCTGGCACGGGATTCGGCTCCATGGGCGATCCATCACGAGCGGAGGTCGGGTTGCGGCATTGTACACGGCGTTCGCGCCGCTGCCGCGAAGTCGGCTTCGCGCGCGTCATCGCGTACCATTCAGTCTAGATTCCCAACTGGCACGTGGCCTGTCGCCAGGAGGTCAGCATTCAGATGAAGAACTTCGCGCCCCATTGGCCGCTTCACCGACCCGGCGCACCCGGCCCGGAGCCAGCGGAGCCGGCTCCGCCCAAGCTGTGCGCCGCCTGCGGAGCCACCGCCGACAAGGCTGCGCACTTGGGCGTGTGCGACGCCTGCGGTCATCACGAGCGCCGTTCCGCTCGCCAAACGATCGCCCACCTCACCGACGCCGGATCGTTCCAGGAGACCGACGGCCGGTTAGTCTCGCGCGATCCGCTCGGGTTCGTGGACGACCGACCCTACCATGAGCGGCTCGTCGAGTTGCGTGAGCGCACTGGCGAATCTGACGCGATCATCACCGGCATGGCGCGCATCGACGGTCACGAGATCGTGCTTGCCGTACTCGATTTCGGGTTTCTGGGCGGCAGCATGGGCGTGGTGGTCGGCGAAAAGATCGCCCGCGCCGCCCATCGCGCGGCGCGCAAGAAGCGCCCGCTGGTGACCGTCGTCGCCAGCGGAGGCGCCCGCATGCAGGAGGGCATGCTTTCGCTGCTGCAAATGGCGAAAACCGCAGCGGCGATCAAGCGCCTGAAAGATCAGGGCGCGCCCTACGTCTCCGTGCTGACCAACCCGACTACGGGTGGCGTGTTCGCGTCATTCGCCAACCTCGGCGATCTGGTGATCGCCGAACCAGGCGCCCTGATTGGTTTCGCCGGTCCGCGCGTGGCCGAGCAGGCAATGGGCCGCAAGCTGCCGCCCGGCGCCCACACCGCCGAGTTTCTGCTGGCTCACGGAATGGTCGACGCCATCGTCGACCGCCGCGAGCTGCCTGCGCGTCTCGCCACCGCCCTCAGTGTGCTGGCTGCGCCGCGCGGCGACTTCCCCAGAATTTCGCCGCCGAGTCAACCGGCCAAGCCGAATGCGCCGGTCGATCCCTGGCTCATCGTGCAGGCCGCGCGCGATCCAGATCGCCCTACCAGTCTCGACTATATCCAGCGGATGCTGGATCCCTTCGTTGAGTTGCATGGCGATCGGGCTGGGTCCGACGATCCAGCGGTGATCGCCGGGATCGGGTTATTAGGGGACCGGGCGTTGGCGGTGGTCGCGCTCGAGCGCGGGCACGGCCCGACAGCGGAGCAACGGCGCGGCGGCCGAGCGCGCCCGGCCGGCTACCGCAAGGCGCAGCGTGTGATGCGTCTTGGGGCTCGGCTGGGGATGCCGGTGCTCAGTCTGATCGACACGCCCGGCGCCTATCCCGGGGTGGAGTCGGAGGAAGGCGGGCTAGCCTCGGAGTTGGCGGAGTCAATGGCGTTGATGAGCGACTTGCCGACGCCGACTGTGGCCGCCGTCATCGGCGAGGGCGGCAGCGGCGGCGCCTTGGCGCTCGCCGTCGCCGATCGAGTACTGATGCAGCAGTTCGCCGTCTACTCGGTGATCGCACCGGAAGGCGCCGCCACGATTCTCTTCCGCGACGCCGAGCGCGCTCAGGAGTTGACCGAGCGGTTGAAGATCACCGCGCCCGAACTCCATGCGCTGGGTTTGGTTGACGCCATCGTGCCGGAGCCGGCTCCCTCGGCCGCAGCCGATCCGGACGAAGCGTCGCGATTGTTGGCCCAGGCTGTCGGCGCGGCGCTCGCCGATCTTGGCCGGCGGCCGACTCGCAAGTTGCTGCAGGAACGCTGGGATCGGTACCAGGCCATCGGCCGGAAACATGCCGGCGAACTGCGTCGGCTTCCCTTTGGCCGCCCACGCGCCAAGCACCGTCCGGAACAGGCGCGGCGTCTGGAAACCGAACGCGTCGGATCGTGAGCGGGCGGGGCAGTGCTGAGGCGCCGCCCCGAACGAGGATCGCCCTGCGTGCGCGGTAGTTACACCGAGGCGGTGGCGACAGTCGGCACGGGTGTGCGCCAATGCGCGTAGCGCGATTCGCCCCCCCGCAGCACATCGACGAACACCCGCTCCAGTCGCCGCGTGATCGGTCCGATCTCCCCGGAGCCGATCTGGTACTTGTCCACCGACACGATCGGCGAGATTTCGGCCGCCGTGCCGCAGGTGAACACTTCATCGGCGACGTACAACTCGGTGCGGTCGATCGGTCGCTCCACCACCGGAATGCCGAGTTCCTCACGCGCCAGCGTCAACAACGCATCGCGCGTGATGCTCTCGAGAATGCTGCTGCCCACATCCGGCGTGATCAACGCGCCGCCCACGACCATCATCACGCACGAACCGGGGCCTTCCGCCACCGTGCCCTGCCGGTTCAGCAGCAGCGCGGTGTCGTAGCCGTCCAGATGCGCCTCGAAATTGGCGAGTTGGCCGTTGCGGTAGTTGGAGAGATTCTTGATTCGGGGCGGCATCACGTCTTCCGAGATGCGCCGCCAGGAGCTGATCTTGGCCGTCCCGGTTTCGCCCGACAACAAGTGCGACGGCATTGGCGCGGTATTGATCAGCAACGCCGCAGTGTTGCCGAGCTGAGCAAATCGCTTGCCGGAAGTGTCGGCGGTATAGGCTAGCGGGCGGATATAGGTGTCTTCTCGCGTGCCGTTGGCATGCAGCAGATCGAGAATTGCCTCGGTCAGATCATCGAGCGAATAATCCAGCTTCAACCTGACCAGGCGCATCGAGCGCTCCAGGCGCTCCAAGTGTTCGCGCAACCGAAACACAGACAAATCGCCGCCGTCGGCGGCGGCGTAGGCGCGAATGCCTTCGAATACGGCGCCGACGGTCGACCAGCCGAGTTCGGTGACGTGGATGGTGGCGTCCTCCCAGCGGCGCAACTCGCCGTTCCACCAAAGATAGGTCGGATGTTTCATGCTTCCCGCCTCGCTCACTCGCATCATCGGGCGGCCGGCTCCCGTCCTCGTTGGCCCCGGTCACCGCGCCTCTCCTCGGTCGCCTATTGCTGCAGCGCAACAAACTCGCCGCCAAGCGCGCCGAGCGCCGGGACGCCTGTTGGCGTCCCGGTGCTCCGTGACCGCGCGAAGTCGCGGAGCGTTATTCCTCGCGTCCGTCGACGTGGATGTCGACCAGCATGCGAGTGTAGATGTTGCCTTCCGGCACCGTGAAACCCTGCTTGTTCTGGGCCACGTCCTTCACCCACGGCTTGAAGGCGTACTGATCCAGGCGGTAGACAACCGGAATGTATCCGACATCCTCCTGGATGACCGTCTCAGCCTGCTTGTAGATATCCAACCGCTTCTGCGGATCCGGCTCCGCCTTGCCGTCGTTGACCAGATCGTCGAACTCGTCGTTCGACCATGCTTGCCGCTTGCCGGAACTCTTGCGGCTATAGAACATGTCGCCGTAGCCATTGTTCGGGTCCGGGTAGTCGTACCACCAGCGGATCCAAACCAGCGGGAACTGGTTCTTGAACAACTCCGGCCGCCAAGACGCCTCCGGCCACACCTGAATCTTGACATCCATCCCAAGGTTTTCCTTGAGTTGGGCGACGATGTCGTTGGCCATCAGATCGGCGTTGTACTGTTCTTCTTGACCGCGCATGTGCAGCGTGATGTCGGCTGGCCAGTTCTTGCCGCCCTCGAACTCGGTGTCCTTCAATTGCTCCATCGCGAGCGCGGGATCGAATTTCTGAATCTCACTGATGGCCGGGTCATCAATGAAGCCGAAAACGCCAGTCGGCACCATGCAGAAGGCTTCGATTTGCAAGCCCATGGTCAGAGCGACCAGTCGGGTGCGATCGACGGCGTGGCTGAGCGCCCGGCGGACTTCCAACTTGTCAAACGGCGGGATGCCGTTGGACGGCACCAGCATCCAGATGCCGGGGTAGACGTAGCGCTTCAGGAGTTGCGACAACTCCGGGTCGTTCTGGTAGCGCTCGAGGTTGGCGGCGTCGATGTTGACCCAATCCAGCCGCTGGTTGCCGTCGCCCTTCTCGAAGGTGAGAATCGTGCTGTCAGACGGCAGAATCGGATCGTAGACTTTCTTGAGCGAGACGCGCTCGGCGTCCCAGTAGCCGGGGTTCGGGGAGATCTCGACCATGACGTCGTGTTCCCACTTGTCCAGCAGGTACGGCCCGTTGGACCACAGCGGCACGTCACCCGAGGCCCACTTGTCGGAGCCATATTCCTCGACCGCCCATTGCGCCGACGGGAAAGCCGCCAGGTAGGCGACAACCTGCGGGAAGTAGGCGCGCGGCCCTTCCATGGTCAGCTCGAGGGTCCAGTCATCGATCGCCTTGGTGCCCAGGTCTTCGGCGGTGACCTTCTTGCCGTCGACCTCCGTACCCAGATTGAACGCCTCGGCATTCTTGATGTCGAAAAGAAATCCGGCGTAGGCGGCGCCGTTGTCCGGATTGAGCTGGCGGGCGAACGACCAAACGAAGTCGTGCGCCGTCACCGGCCGCTGCTCCGCACCGTTCGACCAGCCCAAGTTGTCTTTGCGAATGTTGAATGTCCAGACCGACGCGTCTTCGTTGGAGGTAAACGTCTCCGCCCAGTCCGGCACCGCGTTCAGATCGGCATCGTAGGTGAGCAGACCGGCGAAGGTTTCCTGCTCCGCGTTGCAGTAGAGATCCAGGTTCCAGTCAAACGATGTGGGGTCATCGAACAGGAAGTAGTTGTAGAACTTGTCATCCGGCCCGATGTCCTGCGCCGCCGGAGCGGCCGCGGCGACTGGGCCGGCATAGCGGGCCACGCCGTCGACGGCAACCGTGCCCGCCGCGGCGGCCGCCGCGATCTTCATAAAGCCGCGCCGGCTTACCCCAACGCTTTTGAATCGCTCTTCCAGCTTTTCGAGTTGCTCGCTGATCTGATCGGCCACGCGCACGCTCCTTTCGCGTTTCGCAGCAGCTGGCGCCTGCCCTCGCGGCGCCCCAGCGGTTCTCCCGGCGGCAACGTCGCGCGCCAGGTCTCGACGCTCTCGGGCGATCCTCCTTTCTTCCCGCCGGATTGTCCGTCGGGTTTCGGTCGCCGCGCTCCGCAATAGCAGGGCGCGATTGTCGGTCGAACCGGGGCCGCGCCCCGTCGCCAATCGGCGTCGCTCGCTGGCGATGCCGCGGTCAGTCGTTTCCTTTGGGGTCGAGGGCGTCGCGCAGACCGTCCCCGAGAAAGGTGAAGCCGAGCATTGTCAAACCGATAGCCAGCACCGGAAAGAGCAGCATGTGCGGGTCAGACTGGATGTAACCGGGTTTGCTGCCGTCGGCCACCATCATGCCCCAACTCGCTTGGGGCGGACGAATGCCTACGCCGACGTAGCTCAGCGCGGCCTCGGTGAAGATTGCCGTCGGGATGCCGAATGTCAGCGCCACGATGATCGGCGTCAAACTGTTGGGAAGAATATGGCGCAACATGATGTAGACGCCGTTCGCCCCGGTCACCCGGGCCGCATTGACGTACTCCTGCTCGCGCAAGGCCAGGAACGTGCCGCGGACCAATCGCGCTTCGGTGACCCAACCCACGAGGCCGATGGCGAGAAAAATGTTGACCAGCCCTGGCCCCCACCAGTTGACGAACAGCAGCACCAGCAGCAACTGCGGAATGGCGTAGATGACATCGACCAAGCGCATCAACGTGTTGTCGACGGAGCCGCCGAAGTAGCCGGAGATGGCGCCGAGCGGCACGCCAATAAGCATGACGATCACTTGCGATAGTACGCCGACGACCAGGGACACCTGAGCGCCAAAGAGGATGCGGCTAAACATGTCGCGCCCGTTGGCGTCGAGCCCGAACGGCCAGGTCCAGGTCGGGTCGTAGCGGGCCAGCCGGTAGTCGACCACTTCGGACTGGCCGTAGGGGGCCAGCACGGGCGCGAACACCGCCAAAACCATGAACACAGTGACGATGACCAGACCGATGACAGCCAGCTTGTTTCGCAGCAGCCGTCGCCAGGCGTCGCCCCACAGGCTGCGCTGCCTCCGGTTGGTCAGTTCACCTCCGGCGAAGCGCGACAGGCTGCCGGCGCCGCCGACACCGGCGGCGAGTTCACTCGCGCTTGGGGTCGCCGTTTGCGGCGGCAAGGTCAACCCGTCGCCGTCGAGCGTTCTCGGATGCGATTGCGCCATCGAAGGTCCCTCATCACGTCGGCGTCGCCGGGCGCCGTTGCCCACGCCGCGATCGGGATTAGTAGCGGATTCGCGGGTCGATCAACCCGTAAATGAGATCGACCGCCAAATTCATGGCGGCCAGGAACACGCCGTAGAGCAGCACCACCGCCAGGATCATGGTCTGATCCTGCACTTGCATGCTGGTGACAAAGAATTTGCCCATCCCCGGGATGTTGAACACTTGCTCGACAAAAAAGGAGCCGGTGCCCACGGCGGCAAAGATCGGGCCGATCAGGGTGACGACTGGCACCAGTGCATTCTTCAGCACGTGCTTGACGACGACGCCGTTTTCGGTCAGCCCCTTGGCGCGGGCTGTCCGCACGAAATCGGAGCGAATCACTTCGATCATGCTGGAGCGGGTGTAGCGCGCCAACGTCGCCAGCGGAGCCGCGCCCAGGGCGATCATCGGCAGGATCCAGTCGCGCGGGCCGCCCCAGCCGCCGACCGGCAGCCCGAGGTCGATGCCGTGATTCGGCAACCACACGACGAAGAAGAGAATCAGCACGAAGCCCATCACGAAGTTGGGCATACTGTAGAAGAGAATCGCCAGCGTGACGGAGAAGTAGTCGAGCCAACCGTTCTGGTTGACGGCCGCCAGCGTGCCCAGCGTCATGCCGATGACCACGGCAAACACCGTCGCCATGGCGCCCAGTTGCAGCGACACTGGGAAGGTGCGCCCGATGATGTCTTTGACGGTCTGCGGGCGCGAGTGGTAGGACACCCCAAAATCGCCGTGGACGGCGTTCCAGACGTACTTGCCGAACCGCTCCGGCAGCGGGCGATCCAATCCGTAGAGACGCTCCAGGTTGGCGATCGTCTCCGGGTTGACCCCGTTTCCTGCCGACGGATCGAATGGGCTGCCGGGTGTGACCGACATGATCAGGAATGTCACCGCCGCCATCGCCAGCAGTGTCGGAATGAACCAGATGATGCGGTTGATGGAGTATCGAAGCATCTTCGCTCCGGTGGTGCGGTGACGATCCGCTCGCACTGCGCCGTCGCTTACGCGGATCGCCTCTGGCGCAAATCAGCGGGCAAAGGCGGAGCGGACGCGGGCAGGAGGTGAAATCGCCGGCGCTCCCGCGCAACCCCGCTCGAGCGCCAATTCAGCGTCTCGCGTTTTCGCAAGGCTCGTGTCGAATGGCGCGACGATAGCACCGGGTTTTGCAGGGTGTCAAGCGCGGTTGTCCCGGTTTCGCCGGCGCTCCTGCGCGAGCGACTCAGCGAGCGCGCTCCAACGCCAGCGCCGCGGCGCCGTAAAGCGCGGTGTCGCCGCCGAGAGCCGAGATTTCCAGACGGGCGGCAGCGCGCGGCGCGGGGAAGCTGTGGTTGGCGATGGCGCGCCGCGCCGGCCCCAGGAGTGGCTCGCCGAGGCGCTCGATGCCGCCGCCGATGACGATGGCCTCCGGCGCGAACAGATTGACGAACGCTCCGAGCGCAGCCCCCAGCGCGCGCCCCGCGCGCTCCAGCAACGCGATAGCCGACGGCACGCCTTCCAGCGCGGCCTGAGCCACGTGACCGGGTTTCACCGGCCCATCGCCCGCCAATTCTCGCAGGCGCGCGCCGTCGGCAGTCGTGGCGACGATCGTCGCATCGCGCTCGATGGCCCAGCCGGAGACAAACGCCTCCAGGCAGCCGAGGCTGCCGCAGGTGCAGCGTGGCCCATCCATGGCCACCACCACGTGCCCCACCTCGGCTCCTAATCCGTGGGCGCCCTCCAGCAAGCGACCATTGCTGATGATGCCGCCGCCCACGCCCGTGCCCAGCGCCAGATAAACGAGATCGCCCACTCCCCGCGCAACGCCGAAGGTCGCCTCGCCCAATGCCGCGCAGTTGCCGTCGTTGCCGAGCGCGATCGGCCGATGGATCTGCTGCCGCAACGCGGCTCCCACTGGAAAATCGCGCCAGCCAGCCAGATTCGGGGTAAAGGAGACGACTTCGGCGCTCGGGTCCAGCGGCCCGGGGATGGCGATCCCGAGCGGCGCATCCGCCGGGACTTCCGCAGCGCGGCAGACCTCGTCCACGAGCGCCGCGAGTTGCGCAACGACGATGTCTGGGCCGGCCTTGGCCCTGGTCGCTTCGTGCCGACGGGCGCGCAAGTCTCCGTCTGCGGACACCACGGCCACCCGTAGATTTGTCCCGCCCAAATCGACCGCCAGCGCCGTTTGCCGCATCGCCCCCTGCCCAATCCAAAGCTGCCCGACTAGAGGATGAAGTTGCTCAAATCCTCGTCGGAGGCCACCTCGCCAATCCGTTCGCGCACGAATTCAGCATCGATCGCCACAGCCTGGCCGGCCATCTCTGGCGCGTTGAAGGACAATTCCTCCAGCACCCGCTCAACGATGGTGTGCAACCGGCGCGCCCCAATATCTTCAGCCCGGGCGTTGACGAGCGCAGCCAGGTGAGCCATCTCGCGCAATGCCGCCTCCTCGAAGCGCAGATCCAGCGACTCGGTGGCCAGCAACGCGATGTACTGCTTGGTGAGCGCATTCTGCGGCTGCGTGAGAATCGCGTACAGGTCGTCCTCATGCAGGCTGGAGAGTTCGACGCGAATGGGAAAGCGCCCCTGCAACTCCGGGATCAGGTCGGACGGCCGCGTATCGTGGAACGATCCGGCAGCGATGAACAGGATATGATCGGTGCGCAGTGGGCCGTAGCGCGTCATCACCACCGAGCCTTCGACGATCGGCAGCAGATCACGCTGCACCCCTTCGCCGGAGACATTGCCGGACAATTCGCTGTGGCGGTCGATCGTCTTGTCCAACTCGTCGATGAAGACGACCGCCGATTCTTCGACGCGCTGCATGGCCGTATCGACCACAGCTTCAAAATCGACCAGTCGATCCGACTCCTGCTGGGTCAAAATACGCCGCGCTTCCCGCACCGAGACGCGCCGGCGGGATCGCCGGGGCGGCGGCAGATAACCCTCCAGAAAATCCTGGAACGTATCATACAGATCGTCCGGTCCCATCCCATCGACCGCATCGCCAGGACCGTAGTCCGCTTCGACCTCGATTTCGACCGTCTCTTCTTCCAGCGCCTGCTGATTCAGCAGATCGAGCAAACGCTGTCGCTCGCGCTCGATTCGCTTGTGTGAGGCGACCTCCTGCCGGGTGTTCGCGAGGCGCGCGGCGCCGGCCGCGACTCGCCGGCGTGATGGCGGGTTCGGTTGCGGTTCGGTGCGCTGCTCAGCGAGCAGATTCGCCAATCGCTGCACCGCGGCCAATGCCGCCTCATCCTTCACCTGCTCCAGCCGCTCACCGTAGAGCATATCGATGGCGACCTCCACCAGGTCGCGTACGATGGACTCCACGTCGCGCCCGACGTAGCCGACTTCGGTGAACTTGGTCGCCTCGACCTTGATGAACGGAGCATCCATGATGCGAGCCACCCGGCGAGCGATTTCGGTTTTGCCCACCCCGGTCGGACCCATCATCAGGATGTTTTTGGGCGCCACCTCCTGGCGCAGGTCTTCCGGCAACTGCTGACGCCGGTAGCGATTGCGCAGCGCCACCGCCACCGCCCGCTTGGCGTCAGCCTGGCCAATGATGTAGCGGTCCAGCTCGGCGACGATCTGGGCAGGAGTCAGGTTCTCGATAGGCGGGAGCTCCTCCCTCCCCTCTACCGGCGGGCGGATCGGTGTAGGCAGCGTGACGGCCCGCGGCGCAGCCTCGGCCATGGCGATCAGCTCCCCTCCTCATCATCATCCGGCCAATGCATGTCGTCGAGCGCGGCCTCCTCGTCTTCGGTGTCGCCGGAATCGCCATCATCGGTGGGCGGTTGGTAGCCGTCCAAAGGCATCAGCTCGACCGCCGATGCGTCTTCTCCGCCGGCGCCCTCGCGCTCGATCGACTCGATTGCAAAGCGATCGTTGGTGAAGATGCAGAGATTGGCGGCAATCTCCATCGACGCCAGGGCGATAGCGCGGGCGCCGAGATCGGTATGGACCAGCAACGCCTTCGCCGCCGCCGTCGCATACGGCGCGCCGGAACCGATGGCGACGATGCCGTCATCCGGTTCGATGACATCACCCTCGCCAGAGAGCACCAACAGTGAATCGGGATCGGCAACGATGAGTTGCGCCTCCAGCCGCCGCAGATAGCGATCGGAGCGCCATTCCTTGGTTAACTCGACGGCGGCCCGTCGTAGATTGCCGTCCCAGTTCTTCAGTTCGCTTTCAAATCTGGCGAACAGGGTCAGTGCGTCGGCGACCGCGCCGGCGAAACCGGCCAGCACCTGGCCGTCGTACAGTGTGCGAATCTTGCGCGCGCCGTGCTTGAGCACGACATCGCCAATAGTCACCTGGCCATCGCCGGCCAGAGCGACCGCGCCGTTCCGCCGCACCCCAAGGATGGTCGTGGAGCGGATGCGGCGCGGGTTGCCAGAAATATCAGAGGTGGTCACAGGGATCTCAAGAGGTTGCCCAGCAGGCTCCAACATCGGACGCCCGGCAATGGGCCGGGCGCCGCTGAATTGTACCGCAGTGCGCGGATTTTGGCGGAACTGAGCGTCCTCCTGGCGCGGCTCAGGCGCTCTTCGCCAGCGCCTCCGTGAGATGCCCGCAAACGGGGCATTTGAGTTGCCCCTTGCGGCCGGCTTCCACCAGGTAGGGCGACTGGCACGCCGGGCAGGATACGGCCACCGGTTTGTTCCAGGAAACGAAATCGCACCCCGGGTAGCGGTTGCAACCGAAAAACGTGCGCCCTTTCTTGGAGCGCCGCTCGACGACTTCGCCCTCCCCACAGGTCGGGCAAGCAACGCCGATGCGCTGCAGCAGCGGACGGGCATTTCTGCATTCCGGGAATCCGCTACAGGCCAGAAACTTGCCGTAGCGACCCAGTTTGATCACCATCGGCCGGCCACACTTCTCGCACGTCTCGTCCGACGGCTCGTCCCTCAGGCGCACGCGCTCCATAGTCCGCTCGGCTTGGGAGAGCGTCTCGGTGAAGGGGCCGTAAAACTCACGCATGGTTGGCACCCAGGCGCGTTCACCGGCGGCGATCTCGTCCAGCTCCTCCTCCAGCTGTGACGTGAAGCCGACATCGAAAATGCGCGGGAAGTGTTCGACCAGCAAATCGTTGACGACTAACCCCAATTCGGTCGGAATCAGCTTCTTTTGCTCCACGGCGACGTAGCCGCGCGCTTGCAGCGTGGCGATGGTCGGCGCGTACGTGCTGGGACGCCCGATGCCGCGTTCCTCCAGCGCTTTCACCAACGCCGCCTCGGAAAAGCGCGGGGGCGGCTGGGTGAAATGCTGCTCTGGCGCCAGCTTCTGGAGATCGAGATCGTCGCCAACTGCCAATGGCGGCAGCGCGTCCTTGTCGAACTCGTCGGAGACGTCGCCGTCGTCGCGCCCCTCGGTATAGACGGCGGTGAATCCCTTGAACTTCACGACTGACCCCGTGGCGCGGAAGGTGAACGGGGGCGTATCGGTCTCGTTCAGCATCGCCGCCGGGCCGGCGGCGATATCCACCCCGGTCTGGTCCAGCACGGCCGGTCGCATCTGGGAGGCGATGAAACGCTGCCAGACGAGTTGATATACCCGGAACTGCGGGCTGCTGAGAAATGGCTTCACACTGGCCGGATCGCGCTGGGGCATGGTCGGGCGCACGGCTTCGTGCGCCTCCTGCGCGCTCTTCGCTTTGCGGCTGTAAAACGGTGGTCGTTCGGGCACATACTCCTCGCCGTAGCGCGCCGCGATGACGCCCCGCGCCGTCTGCTGGGCCGACGACGCCACGTTGGTGGAATCGGTGCGCATATAGGTGATCAGACCTTGCGTGCCGTCCGGCCCGAGATCGATGCCCTCGTAAAGCTCCTGTGCGATTTGCATCGTGCGGCGGACGCCGTACCCCAGCTTGCGCGAGGCTTCCTGCTGCAGCGTGCTGGTGGTGAACGGGGCGGACGGACGCCGTTGCGTCTCCCGGGTCGTGACATTCGCCACCCGGTAGACGGCCCCGGTCAAGCCGTCGACGACGGCCTGCGTTTCGACTCCTGTTTTCAGACTTGCCTTCTTGCCGGCTATCTTGCTCAGCGCCGCCCGAAACACATCCGACTTGCGCAGTGGCGTCACCCGCCGCGCCAATTCGGCGTCGAGCGACCAATACTCCTCCGCAATGAAGACCTCGATCTCGCGCTCCCGCTCGGCCACGATCCGCAGCGCGGCCGTCTGCACGCGGCCGGCGGAAAGCCCCCGCTTCACCTTCTTCCATAGAAGGGGGCTGACTTTGTAGCCGACGAGCCGGTCCAGAATGCGGCGCGCCTGCTGCGCATCAACCAGATTGGCGTCGATGCCGCGCGGGTTGGCGATCGCTTGGGTGACGGCTTCCGGGGTGATCTCGTGAAACACTACCCGGTGGACCGGCTTGGCGTAGGCGTCGGTCGCTTGGGCGAGGTGCCAGGCGATCGCCTCCCCTTCGCGGTCGGGGTCGGTCGCCAGATACACTTCGCGCGCCTTTTGGACGCTCTCCTTCAATTCCTTGATCAGCTTCGATTTGTCACGCGGCACCAGGTAGGTTGGGGCGAAATCAGCATCGACATCGACCCCGAGCTTGCTCTTCGGCAGATCGCGGACGTGCCCCATAGAGGCCTTTACGGTGTAGCCGCTACCGAGATACTTGCCGATCGTCTTCGCTTTGGCCGGCGATTCGACAATGACCAGCTTGCCGCGTCCAGGACCGGTCGGGGCGCTCTTGGCGCGGGACGTGGCGGTCTTGGCCGATTTGGTCGTCTTCGTCGATTTGGTCGTCTTTGTCGCGGCAGCTTTTTTTGGCGCTGCCGCTCTGGTTTTGGGTTCGTTGGCGGCGCCGTCGGCGCGCTCGGCAGACATGTGCGATCCGATCCGGGAGCGGCTCTGCGCCCCAATTGTAATGTCGTACGTACGCGGGAGGTCGGCACAGAGCGCCGGATCATCCTTCCGGCAACGGTAGCGACCGACCTTGTCAGTGTCAAGAAATGGGCCGCCGAACCGGCGGTCAGACCGGGACGTGTGATGTAGCGCGGCGAGACTCCGGACTACCGAGTCTCGCGTCTTCGGCGTGGCTTCAGCCGCCGATTCGCAAGTGATGAACTGCTCGCGTCCGCCGCGAGTGGCGGCGGATCGGCAGTTTTCCTCAGGCGCGCGCGTAGTGGAGCGCGCCCGCGTTGCGAACCAGTCCCTGCAGCTCCAGCATCGTCAGTCGCGCGCTCACCTCAGCGATAGGCAAGTCGGCCACGCCCGCGATCTCGTCGATATGCTGCGGCTCCCGCGAGAGCGCCGCCAGCACTCGTCGCTCCTCCTCGCCAAGCGGCAGAGTTTGCTGAACCGCGATCGCTCCCATCGTCCCAAGTTGCAGATCCTCAAGCACATCGGCCGCCGAGCGAATCAGCCGTGCTCCATCGCGCAGCAAACGCAATCCGCCTTCAGAGTTGGCCGACAGCACGCTGCCCGGAACTACGAACACCTCCCGCCCATGGTCGGCGGCGAAGTCGGCGGTGATCAATGCGCCGGAGCGCTCCGGCGCCTCTACGATGGCGATCCCCAGCGACAACCCGGAGATGATGCGATTGCGCGCCGGAAAATTCGTCGCATCCGGTTTACGACCCGGCGGGTATTCGGAGAGCAGCGCACCTCGATCGATGATGCGCGCGGCCAATGCCCGGTGCTCCGGCGGGTAGATCACATCGGGACCGCAGCCGAGTACGGCGATTGTGCGCCCGCCGGCCTCCAACGCCGCGTGGTGCGCCGCCGCGTCGATGCCGCGGGCCATCCCGGAGATGACCGTCACTCCGGCCGCCGCCAACTCCCCGCCGAGCCGTGCCGCCACCTCACGACCGTAGCTCGTCGCGCGGCGAGTGCCGACGATGCCCACCGCCGTCTCGTCCTCCGGAGCCAACTCGCCCCGCAGATAGAGCACCGGGGGCGGCGCCGGAATCTCGCGCAGTAGTCGAGGATAGCGCGGGTCGACCAGCGTCAGCACCGCAACCCCGACTTGGTGGATCCGCGCCATCTCACGCTCGAGATCGAGCGCGGCGCGGGTCCGCAGCAAACTGGCAAGTGCAGCGCCATCCAGCACCGCCCGCAAAGCCGATTCCGGCGCACGCCAAACGGCTTCGGCCGAACCGAATCGCTCCACCAGCCGCCGCAGCCGAACCGGGCCGATCAGCCGAGTCTGACCCAGCCCAACCCAGTAGGCCGCCTCCTCGTCGTGTGGCTCCACTCATCTCCTCCGCCGCCGCTCCAATGTCGCCCGATTTTACGTCGGGCGGCAGCTCGCGGCGGCCGCTACAATGACGCCTGAAATCTCGTAGTAGAGTTTATGTCAATATCAACGAGGGGAAGCCGACCGATGCAACTGACGAATCCGGTCAAAGACCGATTGCGCGCTGGCGGCGCCGTATTCGGAGTGTTTATCCCCATGCCCTCGCCGGAGATCGTCGAGGTTCTGGCGCTCTCCGGTTTCGACTTCGCGCTCCTCGACGGCGAGCATGGCCGGATCGCTCC